>CAKRJK010000370.1 GCA_934351705.1 uncultured Lachnospiraceae bacterium | reverse complement strand
CTTGTAAGATCTCGACGATTGAAAATTATGCAAAGAGTATCCCGATTGCTAGGGAGAATTTCAAACGTGCGGGAAAAGAGGAACAGATCGAACTGCTTGAGGGTGATGCCACCGAGATATTAAAGACGTTACAGGAGCCGTATGACATGATTTTTATGGATGCGGCAAAAGGGCAGTATTTGAATTTTCTGCCGGATATTATGCGTTTGTTGAATGACGGCGGCATATTAATATCCGATAACGTGCTTCAGGACGGCGATATTGTGGAATCCAGATTTGCGGTGACAAGAAGAAACCGTACGATCCATAAGAGAATGAGAGAGTATTTATATACATTGACACACCATGAGGAACTCACGACAACGGTGCTTCCGGTGGGTGACGGAATTACGATCAGTGTAAAGAAGGGAAGAAAAGTATGAGACATCCGGAATTGTTAGTGCCGGCGAGCAGCTTAGAAGTACTGAAGATTGCAGTGGTTTTCGGTGCGGACGCCGTATATATCGGCGGAGAGGCATTTGGCTTGCGGGCAAAGGCAAAGAATTTCAGTAATGAGGAGATTGCAAAGGGCATTGCATTTGCACATGAACACGGAGTAAAAGTTTACATAACAGCAAATATTCTGGCACATAATTATGACTTGGACGGGGTACGCCGCTATTTCACCGAGTTAAAGGAAATCAAGCCGGATGCGTTGATTATTTCCGATCCGGGTGTCTTTAGCATTGCAAAAGAGATCTGCCCTGAGATCGAGATACATATCTCCACACAGGCAAATAACACCAATTATGCAACCTATCGTTTCTGGTATGAGCAGGGAGCAAAGCGTGTGGTATCCGCAAGGGAATTATCCTTAAAAGAGATTCGTCAGATTCGGGAGAACATCCCGCAGGATATGGAGATTGAGACCTTTATACACGGAGCGATGTGTATCTCCTATTCGGGAAGATGTCTTCTGAGTAATTATTTTACGGGAAGAGATGCAAACCACGGTGCCTGTACACATCCGTGCAGATGGAAGTATTCCATTGTGGAGGAGACAAGACCGGGGGAGTATATGCCTGTCTATGAAAATGAGCGGGGAACTTATATTTTTAACTCCAAAGATTTGTGTATGATCGAACATATACCGGAGCTGATCGAATCGGGAATTGACAGTTTTAAGATAGAGGGACGCATGAAGACGGCACTCTATGTCGCAACCGTGGCGAGAACTTACCGCAAAGCGATTGACGATTACCTAAAAGATCCAAAACTCTATGAAGCAAATATGGACTGGTATAAGGATCAGATTTCAAATTGTACTTACCGCCAGTTTACCACCGGATTTTTCTTCGGAAAACCGGATGAGACAACACAGATATATGACAATAACACATACCAGAAGGGATACACCTATCTTGGCATTGTGGGTTGTGCGGATGAAAACAAAAGATACCGTATCGAGCAGCGAAACAAATTTTCCGTAGGGGAAGAGATCGAGGTGATGAAGCCAAACGGAGAGAATCATCTTGTGAC
>CAKRJK010000369.1 GCA_934351705.1 uncultured Lachnospiraceae bacterium | reverse complement strand
ACAGCAAAACCGGTTATCTATGCGGTAAATGTATCGGAGGACGATCTGGCAGATGACGGAGCAGGCAATGCTTTTGTACAGAAAGTAAGAGAACAGGCAAAAGAGGAAGGCTGCGAGGTGTTTGTAATCTGTGCTCAGATTGAGCAGGAGATTGCCGAGTTGGATGACGAGGAAAAAGCAATGTTCCTGGAAGAACTCGGATTAGCCGAATCCGGTTTGGAAAAATTGATTAAGGCAAGCTACTCTCTGTTGGGATTGATTAGCTATCTGACAGCAGGAGAGGACGAGACAAGAGCATGGACGATCAAAAAAGGAACAAAAGCACCACAGGCAGCAGGTAAGATCCATACAGATTTTGAAAGAGGATTTATCCGGGCGGAGGTTGTCAACTATCAGGATCTGTTAGAGTGCAAGAGTCTTTCCGCAGCAAAGGAAAAAGGTCTTGTCGGACTGGAAGGAAAAGAGTATGTCGTAAAAGACGGAGACGTTATCTTATTCCGTTTTAACGTATAATCACTGCCTGCATAAGATATAAAAAGCAATATAGTGCAGGAGAAAAAGATGCGATTATGTGAGCTTCGGGAAAAAGACGTAATTAACGTATGCGATTGTAAATGTTTAGGTCATGTGATGGATTTGGACTTTGATGAGTGCAAAGGGTGTATTCGGGCATTGATTGTTCCCGGACCGGCACGTTTTTGCGGATTGTTTGGAAGAGATTGCGAGTTTTTTATTCCGTGGTGCGACATCGTACGAATCGGACCGGATATTATTTTAGTGGATGTCAAAGATGAGAACATCCGTCATAAACTGTAAGAAAAATTGCAAGACGAATTACATAACGGCACACAAATTGGTTGACAATAATTCCTAAAATGTATATACTTATCCTATCAATACGCAAGGAGGAGCAAGGGATGAAATGTCCGTTTTGCAGCAGTGAAAATACGAGGGTAATTGATTCAAGACCGGCAGATGATAACAATTCGATTCGCCGCCGCAGATTATGTGATGAGTGCAAAAAGCGTTTTACCACATATGAAAAAGTCGAGACAATTCCGTTAATCGTAATAAAAAAGGATAATAACAGAGAACAGTACGACCGTTCTAAGATAGAAGCAGGAGTGTTGCGTGCCTGCCACAAGCGTCCGATTTCGGTAGACCGGATCAACCAGTTGATCGACGAGGTTGAGACAGAAGTGTTCAATCGGGAAGAAAAAGAGATTCCGAGTTCTGTGATCGGTGAAATCGTAATGGATAAGTTAAAAGATTTAGAGGCGGTTGCCTATGTCAGATTTGCTTCGGTATACCGTGAATTTAAAGATGTCAATACATTTATGAACGAATTAAAAAAGATGTTGGACAAATAAAAGAAGGTGTGATTACACCTTCTTTTTATGTTGTCAACCGGATAATCAGAGTTGCAGGCTGTCCACTTTTCCTGTGGGCGCCGGTTGTTGGATTGCTTGGATTTCGCAGAAACTTAGAAGTTCTTCAATTTCGTTCCACAAACAGCAGCTTCCGTACACGGATGTACGG
>CAKRJK010000368.1 GCA_934351705.1 uncultured Lachnospiraceae bacterium | reverse complement strand
AATTTTAGAGGGCTTGGAGATTTCAAACCGTACCTTAGGTTTTGTCAATGCACCGGCACTTATCCAAAGAGCGGTGGCGGCAGGAGTGGATGAAAAGACCGACGTTGCCTTTTACGATAAAAACAGAACGATTCTGTATGAAGGACTGACCGGACTGGGGTTTGAATGTGTCAAACCGCAGGGAGCGTTCTATCTTTGGATGAAATCACCGGATAAGGACGAGGAACGCTTTGTACAGGCAGCAAAAAAATATCATATCATTCTGGTAAAGGGAAGTGCGTTTGCGTGTGCGGGTTATGTCCGGCTGGCATACTGCGTATCCACCGACATGATAGAAAGATCCTTGCCGGAATTTAAAAAATTAGCAAACGAATACGGGTTAAATAAAGATGAGTAATTGGGAAGAAAATGTAAGACGGGTTGTTCCGTATGTACCGGGAGAGCAGCCGAAAGAAAGAGATATTATCAAACTGAACACAAACGAGAATCCATATCCCCCTGCACCGGGAGCAGCAGAGGCAATGCGTACCTATGACGCAGACAAGCTTCGCCTTTATCCCGATCCTGCGGCAGACAGATTAGTCAGAGCCATCGCAGAGCAATACGAAGTAAAACCGTCGCAGGTTTTTGTCGGAGTGGGTTCGGACGATGTGCTGGCAATGGCGTTTCTGACATTTTTTAATTCCAAAAAACCGATTCTGTTTCCCGATATTACCTATTCCTTTTATGATGTGTGGGCGGATGTGTTCCGGATTCCGTACGAGGTACAGCCGTTAGATGACAGCTTTCACATCATAGCAGAGGATTATAAGAAAGAAAACGGCGGAATTATTTTCCCGAATCCCAATGCACCGACAGGCGTGGTGTTACCGCTTGATACCGTCGAGGACATTGTAAAGAGCAATCCCGACGTAGTGGTCATTGTCGATGAGGCATACATCGATTTCGGCGGTGTTTCCGCACTTCCGCTGATCCAAAAATACGAAAACCTTTTGGTAGTCCAGACCTATTCCAAATCCCGCTCTATGGCAGGAATGCGGATTGGATACGCATTCGGAAGTGAGAAGCTCATTCGTTATCTCAATGACGTCAAATATTCATTCAATTCATATACAATGGACGCACTGACAATCGCAATGGGCGAGGCATCCATGCAGGATACTGAATATTTCCGTAAGACAACAGACCGGATCATCCGGACCAGAGAATGTGTCAAAAAAGAACTGGCAGACATGGGATTCCTTTTTGAAGATTCCATGAGCAACTTCGTATTCGTAACACATCCGAAAATCGAAGCAAAACAGCTCTTTGAAGACCTGAAACAAGCAGGAATCTACGTGCGCTATTTCAAAAAACCCGAGCGGATCAATAACTACCTCCGCATCACAATAGGCACCGAAAACCAAATGAACACCCTGCTGACCTTCCTAAAAACCTATATAAACTAAACAAACCTTATATTTTTAAAATGTGTAACCCTGCCGGGCAAACGCCGTCCCATAAGGAAATTTTCGGAAACTTTTGTGCGGCAGTTATACAG
>CAKRJK010000367.1 GCA_934351705.1 uncultured Lachnospiraceae bacterium | reverse complement strand
GATTTGAGATTTGTAAAAAAATCCGTGAGGTGAAGAACACACCGATCTTGATGGTTTCCGCCAAAAAAGAGGATATTGATAAAATCAGAGGCTTGGGACTCGGAGCAGATGATTATATCACAAAACCGTTTTCTCCGAGTGAGCTGGTTGCGAGAGTCAAAGCACATCTGGCACGTTATGAGCGTCTGATCGGCAGCAGTTTAGAAGAACGCAATATCATTGAGATCCGGGGAATCAAGATTGATAAGGATGCCAGAAGAGTCTGGGTAAATGATGAGGAAAAAGCCTTTACCTCAAAAGAATTTGATCTGCTTTGCTTTCTTGCGGAAAACCCAAACCGGGTATTCACAAAGGAAGAATTGTTTAAACAGATTTGGGATATGGAATCGATTGGAGATATTGCAACGGTAACGGTACACATCAAAAAGATTCGTGAAAAGATAGAGTTTAATACCGCCAAGCCGCAATATATCGAAACAATCTGGGGCGTGGGTTATCGCTTTAAAGTGTAAAGGCAGGTCCCTCGGGCCTGATTTCATAAACAACTTTTTTCTTTGTAATCGGATGTAAGAATCCGATATGGTAGGAGCAAAGTCCAAGCGGGAGATAACCGACGGTGTTTTCGCCGTATTTCTTATCCCCAATCAGCGGATGTCCGACATTGGATAGCTGTACGCGAATCTGGTGGTGACGTCCGGTATCTAATTGTATACGGAGCAGGGACTCGTTTTTTTCGGGAAAAACAGATACTGTTTCATAGGTGAGTCTTGCAAATTTCGCATCTCTTGTGTCTTTGGAAACGACACGGGAGATGTTATTTTTTCCGTCACGGAGCAGATAATCTTCTAATGTGCCGGCTGCGGGAGTCAGGCTGCCGTGAACCATCGCATAGTAATATTTTTCAAACTGCCCGTTTTGCATTTGTTTTGACAAAGAGGCAGCACTTTCTTTTGTTTTCGCAAAAACCATAACGCCCTCTACCGGTTGATCTAATCGGTGAACAAGTCCGATATACGGAGGTTCGCCCTTAGAGACACGGTAAGTTTTTAACAGGCTTACCATATCGGAAACACCGGTTTTCGGTGTCTGTGTCGGGATGCCTGCAGGTTTTTTGCAGACCAGTATGGCTTCGTCTTCAAAAATGGTATTTAGCATGATAAAAAATCCTTATAGTTGTAAGTCTGGTGGCACAGTTCATTGCCCGCATAGATTATAACATAAAATTTCGGGTAGCGGACATACTTTTTGTATGAGAGAAGAAATCAAAAAACCAATTTTTCAATTACTGAAAATCTCGGTGATCACGGCTGTGGTGTACTTTTTGTTGAAGTATTTGTTGGGGTATGTGTTTCCGTTTTTGTTAGCATATGGAATTGCGGTGCTTTTAAATCCCCTGCTTGAAAAGTTGAACAGGAAAATGAAAGTGAAAAGAGGAATTCTGAGTGCGGTTCTGGTGTTGCTGACCTTTTTGCTACTGGGGGCGGCGCTCGGAGGAGTGGGATACGCACTCGTCACGCAGGCAAAAAAATTTGTGAATCACTATCAGATTTACGCAAGACAAGGGGAACAGA
>CAKRJK010000366.1 GCA_934351705.1 uncultured Lachnospiraceae bacterium | reverse complement strand
ATCCATAACTGTCTGAACTGACGTTTTCTCTCTTTTCTTCCTGCGTAAGAAGAAGTCAAAGCTCTCATAACAGACTGTTTTGCAACTCTGTACTGTTTTGAACGTGCTCCTCTGTAACCTTTTGCTAATTTTAAAGTTCTATTATGTTTTTTCTTAGCGTTCATTCCGCCTTTTACTCTTGCCATTACTTAATTCCTCCTTGTCCCATCTTAGATATATGGTAAAATTTTCTTCATGTTCTTAACGTTTGTAGAATCTACTAACGGCTGTTTTCTAAGATTTCTCTTAGTCTTAGCGGATTTCTTTGTTAAGATATGTCTTCTATACGCTTTGTTTCTTTTTAAGTTACCGCTTCCTGTTTTCTTGAAACGTTTTGCTGCTGCTCTGTTTGTTTTAATTTTTGGCATGATATATTCCTCCTAATTGTTTTTATTTCTTCTCTGCCAGTACCATTGAAATGCTTCTGCCTTCAACCTTTGGTGCTTTCTCCACTACCGCAACATCCTCCAATGCGTCTGCAATATCTGTCAGGATGTGTTTGCTGCTCTGCATATGTGCCATCTCACGTCCGCGGAAACGTAAAGTTACCTTAACCTTATTTCCTTTTGCGAGAAATTTTCTTGCAGCATTCATCTTGGTATTCAAGTCATTTGTCTCAATGTTCGGGGAGAGACGAATCTCTTTCACTTCTACAACCTTCTGTTTTTTCTTAGCTTCTTTTTCTTTTCTCGCCAATTCATATCGATACTTACCGTAGTCGATAATCTTGCAAACAGGCGGTTTTGCAGTCGGTGCGATCTTGACTAAGTCCAACTCTGCTTCTTCTGCTAACTTTAAAGCCTCTCTTGCTGACATAATGCCAAGCTGTTCTCCGTCTTTGCCAATCAGACGGATTTCCTTATCTCTGATTTGTTCATTGATCATTAATTCGCTAATGGTCTCATACCTCCAAACTATGATTTCACTCAAATGAGCATTAAAAAAGTGGATAGGCAGACTATCCACAAACAATTCAAAATAACCGATTTGTTATCTGAAATATAAACGCTTAGTCACGCGATTGTGCTAAGGTGAGAGTGGATACTCTACTTGCTTTCTAACAACGATAGTAGAATATCACACTCTCCAAGTTATGTCAATACAATTTTCTAAAGTTTTCCTGCTTCGATCAGCTGCATCAATACTTCCACAATCTTTGCGTCCAACTGCGTGCCGGAGACACGCTTCATCTCTGCCGTAATGTCCTCCATTGCCATCTGTTTCCGGTATGGTCTGGTCGAGTTCATCGCATCAAAGGTATCTGCGACCGCAATGATCTTTGCGATCATCGGAATCTGTTCCTCCTTCAATCCCATAGGATAGCCTTTTCCGTCCAAGCGTTCGTGATGGTATCTCGCTCCCAGAGAAATGTCGGGGAATACCTCGATCTCCTTTAAAATATCGTATCCGTATTGTGCGTGCTGACGCATAACGGAAAACTCCTCGTCATTCAGTCTGTCCGGCTTATTCAAAATATCATCCGGTATCGCAATCTTACCCACATCGTGCAAAAGTGCGATGTTGTAGATATCTTCTACCTCCTCGTCGCTGTATCCCATGCTCTCTGCGATACTC
>CAKRJK010000365.1 GCA_934351705.1 uncultured Lachnospiraceae bacterium | reverse complement strand
CATCAAAGATTTTTATGATTTTACGCCGGATGATGTCAAAGTAGAGAACTATGTGACAGGTCCGCAGATCAAAAACATTCCGGTGGCAGTTTAATGACAGACGAACAGAGAGCAGGAGGAGAATCGTATGAATCTAATTGCAGCAGTAGATAAAAATTGGGCAATCGGACTGAATAATAAATTGTTAGTCAGCATTCCGATGGACATGAAATTTTTCCGTGAGACAACCACGGGAAAAGTCGTCGTCATGGGAAGAAAGACGTTGGAGAGTTTTCCGAACGGCCTGCCGCTGAAAAACAGGACAAACATTGTATTGACGGCAAACCCGGATTATCACGTAAAAGATGCAATCATTGTTCACAGCGAGGACGAACTGCGGGAAGAATTAAAAAAATATCCGTCCGAGGATATTTACATTATCGGTGGCGAGAGCATTTACCGCCAGTTTGTAGATGATTGTGACGTGGCACATATCACAAAGATTGATTATGCATACGAGGCGGATGCTTATTTCCCGAATCTGGATGAAAAGCTGGAGTGGGAGATTACAGCCGACAGCGACGAGGAAACTTACTTTGATCTGGAGTTCCGCTTCTTAAAATATGAGAAAAAGAAATGTTAGAGAATTTTATTTACAGCATTAATGTGACCATCCCGATTTTCCTGGTGATGGTGTTGGGATACTTTTTGCGAAGACGTGGGATGTTGAACGAGAACTTTGTCAATGTGGCAAACAAATTCAACTTTGATGTGACATTGCCGTTTATGGTTTTCCGTGACATTTCGGCGGTGGATATCAAGGCAGTCTTTGACTTAAAGTATGTGTTGTTTTGTGCGATTGCCAGCTCCGTTTGTTTCTGGGTTATCTGGGGATTGACCAGGATGTTTTTGCATGATAAAAGCATGAGGGGAGCCTTTGTGCAGGCGTCTTTTCGGAGCAGTGCCGCAGTGATGGGACTTGCGTTTATCTCCAATCTCTACGGACCGTCTGCGATGGGACCTTTGATGATCATCGGAGCAGTGCCGCTTTATAACATTTATTCTGTGCTGGTACTGACCTTTGAGGCAGAGGGCAATGCGCAGGATCAGGGAAAAGAGAAGATAAAAGAGGCATGCCTTAACATTTTAAAAAATCCGATTATTATTTCAATCATACTGGGATTGATTGTATCATTTAGTCAGATTAAGTTCCCGGTTCTGGTAGACCGGACGGTCGACAATGTGGCAAAGATGGCAACGCCGTTGGCACTGATTACCTTAGGAGCAGGTTTTGAGGGAAGGGCGGCATTGGCAAAAATGAAACCGACACTTGCAGCGTCGTTTGTCAAACTCATCGGACAGGCGGCAGTCTTTATTCCGATTGCGATCGCACTGGGATTTACGGGAGAAAAATTAATCGGAATTATGGTCATGCTGGCAGCTCCGGCAACTCCGAGCTGTTACATTATGGCAAAAAACATGAATAATGACGGCGTGTTGACGGCAAGTATTGTTGTGATGACGACACTTTTGGCAGCATTTACACTGACAGGGTGGATTTTCGTGCTGCGAAGTTTGGGATATATATAAGGAGGACATGATGGACATTACGGGAAGAAAATTGTTTGTAAAAGCATTGATGGAAGAAGGCGTAGATACCATTTTCGGGTATCCGGG
>CAKRJK010000364.1 GCA_934351705.1 uncultured Lachnospiraceae bacterium | reverse complement strand
AAGATATTTCAAACGGTATGGCAATCTTCCACGTTATAACAATTTTTATTTATATTTTCGGTGTCATCGTGATCTCTTTCACCTCTTACATCTATCTGATTGTACGTTTTCAGAGAAGTTTGTTCGGCGCAGAGGGATACTTAATGCACACTTTACCGGTAACTCCGTGGCAATTACTGCTCAGCAAAACGATCGTATCCTTTATCTGGATGATCGCAGAAACACTTTTGACATTGTTAAGTATTTTCTGTATCTTTGCAAGCGGTACAGTCTTTGACCAGGTATCCGATTTTCTTAATTCCTACGGCGGACTTAGCGGACTGACGCAGTTTGTATTCGGCATGACACCTGCTCATGCAATGATGTTCATGATATTATTTATATTGATTTCCACCCTGTCCGGTATTCTGGTTCCGTACCTGTGTATCTGTATCGGTCAGTTATGGCAGCAGCACAAGACTGCAGGCACTTTCCTCGCCTTCGTTGTCATCCTGATCATATCGCAGATTATCGGTGCTTTCCATTCCAGTAGTACAATCAACCCATCTGCCGCCGATGACATGACATTTGTGGTAACAACCTACCATTGGAGTATGATCCAGACAGGCGTCATGAGCGTATTATCATTCATTGGCAGCGGACTCTTAATGAAAAAGAAAGTCAACCTAGACTAATTATCAAATGACCATATGTAACACACCCAATAATTAGATTTTGGCAATCGCATTGCCCCTGTGGTGTTATATCGGATAAAGACATTTACAATCACTTTTTAGCGGCACTTATACAGAAGCCCAAAAAAACGTAACCGTAGTATCAGACTGTTTGAGACACGAATGTGTCGAGTTTCTGATACTACGGTTTGATAACGTTTATTGGGGCTTCTGTTTAGTGCCGCTAAAAAGTGATTGTCTTGTCTTTATCCGATATAACACCACAGGGGCAATGTGATTGCCAAAATCGAACACTGCTACTTTTCAAACGCTGTTGCTATAAGCGCCGCCGGAAAAGCACGTCCCACATTCTTCTTCGAGGCATTAACCTTCTCCTGATACTCCTCCGAATTAATGCGTGTCCTAAGCTCCTCCATGCGTCTGTCCACATCGGCAATAATATCCGCATACTCCGCTAACTCTTTTGCCAAACGTTCCTCCTCATCGGGTGGAATATTCTTTTTGTAACGCAGCTTGTGCTCCTGACTTGCCCACAAATCCATTGCCAGCGTACGAAGCTGAACCTCCACCGTCATCGGACGTTTGCCGCTCTCCAAAAAGATCGGAACCTCCACGATCAGATGTAAACTGCGGTAACCGCTTGGTTTCGGGTTCTTAATGTAATCTTTTAACTCCAACAAGGTCACATCATCCTGTTGCAAAAAGCAGTCTGCCAGCATATAGATGTCCTCCGGAAAAGAGCACACTACCCGGATTCCCGCAATATCACGGATCTGTTCCTGAATTGATCCCAAAGAAAGCGGTATGTTCTTTCTGCGTATCTTCTTTAGGATTCCATCCACAGACTTCACACGGCTTTTAATCGACTCGATCGGATTTCTGTCATATTGCAAAGAAAATTGCTCATTTAACACCTTGAATTTTGTTTCCACTTCCATCAAGGCGCATCGGTAATCCGAGAGCATATTTTCAAGCGGCAGCATATTCTCGGTGAAGG
>CAKRJK010000363.1 GCA_934351705.1 uncultured Lachnospiraceae bacterium | reverse complement strand
AAGGTAAATCAAAAGTATGATATGTTAGAACGCCGCTGGGACACTTCACAGGGGAGATATGCAGGGCAGTTGAAGATCACCCTTGAAAAAGAAAAAAAGGATGTCATTGAGGCACTGAAATGTCTGGAACAGTTGCAGGATATGATTTGTGAAGCGGCAAAGGCATATGATGAACAGGATAAAGCATATGCAAAATCATCAGTGAAATAAAGAAAGAGGACAGATATGTACGATAACAGTGGAGGTCAAGGCGGAATTGACGTTGCATTTGAACCGGAAAAGATCAAAGAACTGAAAAGAGAAATGTCAGACCTTTTGGACAAGGCACAGGAGACAAAAGATGAACTTTGTACAGAGTTAAGCGGGCTGTATGACCTGTTAGGACAGGTACCGAGTGATTGCAGCAGTGCAAGAAACTTGCAAAACGCCGTAAGCAGTTTAAACAATACGTTAAAGGGCGAGGATTATGCAACCTACAAATCTAATCTTAAGACCAATTTGAACAGAATAGCAGAGGAAATGCCCAAAGGCGATTCAAAATCGGCACAGAAATTAGAAGAAACATGCAGGATGTTAGATCAGGTAAAACGAGATGTTCAGAAATTGACAGAGATCATTCCAAAGACAGAAAAAGGGATGGACTATTATAAATTTGAACAGCGGGTGGCGGACTATTATACAAAAAGACTGGAGTCTTATAATGACGGAGATGATTTACAGGAGGCATCATGGAGAGTTATGGAGGCGGTTGCATCTTTAAAAGGAGATGATTTGTCTCAGGTCAAATCCAGTGTAGATCCGGTCAATCTCAGCACAGGAAATTTCTATTACGATTACAGTGATCTGACAATAGACGGAGAGCCTGTCATTCGGTTCAGACGCTTTTATAATGCACTTCAGCAACGCGAAGGAGTTCTGGGAATGGGATGGCAGCATCCTTATGAAGTCAGACTGTTAATAGAGGAAGAACAGATTATTATTATCCGGGAAAACGGTCAGGAAGAATTGTTTCAAAAGACCGGGAACGAAAAGTATCGGTGTGCCGGCACAAGAAATAAATTACAAAAAACGGAAACGGGATACCGATATGAACAGCCAAACGGAATGGTTCAATCGTTTGATACGGACGGAAAATATCTTTGTTCTTTAGACGGACAGGGAAATCGTCTGACCTGCGTATACGAAGAAAATCGTTTACAAAAAGTCACAAGAGAACAAGATGGTGCGTCAATCACTTTTTCCTACAATGAGGATGGCAGACTGGAAACACTCAAAGATCATACAGGAAGAACCGTGACCTACCGATATGACAAAGGCGGTCAGTTGACAGAGGTATGTAATATACCCGGAGAAATTTACCGTTACGAGTATGATGAGGACGCACGTTTATCTGTTATAGAAAATTCCGCGAACATTAAATTAGTTACAACGGAATATGATGAATCGGGAAGAGCTGTGCGGCAGATTTTTCCGGATGAGAGCAGCATGACGTTTTCTTATGATGATGAGAAGGGCGAGGTGTTGTTATGTGAACGTGATGGCAGTAAAACCGTATATTGTCACAATGAGCGTTATCAGAATGTAAAAGTCCGCTACGAAGACGGAACCAAAGAGAGTGATTCCTATAACCGAAAAGGACAGCTGATCACCCATAAGGATCAACTCGGCAGAGC
>CAKRJK010000362.1 GCA_934351705.1 uncultured Lachnospiraceae bacterium | reverse complement strand
GTATCCAACACCTCGTCCGAAAAAAGATTTTCTTTGATAAACTGTTCTCTTCTCTGTACGCAAAACTGTTCTATCTGTTGTTCAATCAGTCCCACTTCTTCTCCCTTCCTTCGTCTGAATCACACGGTAACCTTGTCTGTCACAACAGTGCTCACTAAATGGTGATCAATTCATATTGGTCTGTTCCGAGTCCGATCTTGACTGCATGTGCAATGCAGCTTTTCCACTCGGTATCCGGATGTGTCATATGGAAATGGTCACAACCTTCCTGATGTCCGTGTTCTTTGATATTCTCTCCAAGCACACTGTTTTCCACAGGTGTCATCCGGTTGCACAAATCCGCACACGCCTGATCCAAAGCAACAGGATCAAAGGATGCCAGCATTCCCACATTCGGAATGATCGGAATATCGTTTTCTGCATGACAGTCGCAGTTCGGTGACACATCACAGATCAGTGATACGTGGAAACACGGGCGGTCTTTACAAACCGCAAGACTGTACTCTGCCATTTTATAGTTCAGCATGGCAACAGAATCACTGAAATCCGCTGCGATTGCATCTTTCGGACAGACTGCAAGACATCGTCCGCAGCCGACACATTTGTCATGGTCAATCGCTGCCTTTTTATCTGTAATGATCGGTGCTCCGTGAGCACAGATACGGCTGCACGCTCCGCAGCCTATACAATTTGTCTGATCCACACTCGGCTTTCCATCACAGTGCTGCTCCATCTTTCCGGCTCTGGAACCACAGCCCATACCAATATTTTTTAATGCTCCGCCGAAGCCTGCCATCTCATGTCCTTTAAAATGGGTTAGTGAGATAAATACATCTGCGTCCATGATGGCATGTCCGATTTTTGCCTCTTTGACATACTCACCGTCAATCGGCACCAGTGTCTCATCCGTTCCTTTTAAACCGTCTCCGATGATTACATGACAGCCTGTCTGATACGGGGAAAATCCATTGACATAAGCTGTCTCCATATGGTCGATCGCATTTTTTCTGCTTCCCACATACAGAGTATTACAGTCTGTCAAAAACGGTTTTCCTCCCAATTCCTTGACATAGTCCGCAACCACTCTGGCATAATTCGGACGCAGGAATGCAAGGTTTCCGTATTCTCCGAAATGAATCTTGATTGCCGCATATTTGTCCTGAAAATCAATCTGCTCAAACCCAGCCGTCTTCATAAGTCTGTGAAGCTTCTGCAATAGATTTTCATTTTCCGTTGCCTTAAATGACGTAAAATACACTTTGGCTTTTTCCATAAACTTATTCTCCTTTTCTGTGTTCCCGCAATTGTCGGCGCATCCCCTCGCCACTTCACACTGCACTAATCAAACTGATGAAATCTCTCGATCATGATCGCATACTGCTCTTTGATCTTCAGATAAAGTCCTATCGTGTCCTCCTTTTCTTTCTCAAATTCTCCAATAATCTTATCATAATTGCGCACAAGGCTGTTGACCACATTCGCATTGATCTTGCCGTTCTCTGCATCTCCCTGCATGATGGCCAGTATCTTTTCCTTGCTGAAGGCTTCCTTGTAGCTTCGTTTTCCATATAAAGCACTTAAAATATCCGCCACCGCAATGATCTGTTGCGGCAAGGTCAGGTCTTCTGCCTTGAGTCCTCTGTGATATCCGGTGCCGTCAAGCTTTTCATGATGTCTTACCGCAATCTGCAGCACATCATC
>CAKRJK010000361.1 GCA_934351705.1 uncultured Lachnospiraceae bacterium | reverse complement strand
GTTATGATACCCGCAAGTCTCCGTACACGCATGAAACAATTTTTCCATATTTAAAAACAAGACCTCTGCCTGCTCCGCCGCAACCACATTGACCATAAGCTGTTCTCCCGGAATACAGGCATACGTTTCTCCAAACACCTGCCCCGCACCGATATTGTCCAAAATATTTTTGTTTCCCCAGACATCATCATGTTCGATATACACACTTCCACTCAGTACAACTCCCAAAAAGTGTACGGTATCACCCGTACGGTAAATCATATCATGCTTGGAGTACGTCTGTTGTCTTGCACCGAGACACTTCAGCACTTCCTCCACATCCTTTGCGGCGAGTCCGCGAAACAACATTGTTTTTGTCAAAAAATTATAATTCATTTTTTCCTTCCTTTTGTTGTTTTAACAACATACTTGTATTTTTTATTGTAGTACACTGCCATTGTAAGGTCAAGAAAGAAATGAGGTTGACGTATGAGTTTTTCATACTGCCTCTCACAAAAATAAAATCATAGGAGGAACTGAAAATGGTTCGTAGAATTATTGAAATTGATCAGGAAAAATGTAACGGATGCGGTCTTTGTGCAAAGGCTTGTCACGAAGGTGCAATCGGTATGGTAGATGGAAAAGCAAAACTTTTGAGGGACGACTACTGTGACGGACTCGGCGATTGTCTTCCGACCTGTCCAACCGGAGCTATCACTTTTGTAGAACGCGAAGCCGCTGCTTATGATGAAGCTGCGGTAAAAGAAAATCAGAGAAAAAAAGCCGCCGAAGCCAAAGAGACACTTGCCTGCGGATGCCCGGGAACACATTCCAGACGCATTGAGCACACAGAATCCCACTCCGCAACCGAATCGGCACCGGTCAACTCCCAGCTTAGCCAATGGCCTGTACAAATCAAACTTGTACCTGTCAATGCACCTTATTTTGAGGATGCCAACCTGCTGATCGCCGCAGATTGCACCGCTTATTCTTACGGCAACTTCCATCAGGATTTTATCCGTAACAAGGTAACCCTGATCGGCTGTCCAAAATTAGACAATGCCGATTACAGTGAAAAACTGACGGAGATTATCCGCCAAAACAACATTAAGAGCGTGACGGTTGTCCGCATGGAGGTTCCTTGCTGCGGCGGAATCGAGGCAGCAACCAAAACCGCTCTGCAAAACAGCGGGAAGTTTCTTCCCTGGTCTGTAGTCACGATTTCAACCGATGGAAGGATTTTAGATTAAGTTTTTTGAAAATATTTATGCCGGCCAAGCTGCGCTCACACAGCCCGGTCGGCATTTTTTTATACCTTTGTATTCTTTTATTCCATAACCCGTTCCACTTTAAACTGCGTCTCACCCTTCTTTGTTTTGTGTACAAATACAGCCAACGACAACAAGTTAAAAACAAGTATCATTCCCATAAACACTGTCATCTGCGGTAAAATATCCTGACCTGTTGAAATTGTTGCACGAAATGCCTTTACACTATATGTAAACGGCATTCTCTCATGAAGTACATGATAGAACCCTGCCGAGAGTTCCAACGGATATGTTCCTGCCGAACCGCCCAGCTGTAATACCATAAAAATCAACATCAAATAGCTTCCCACTTTTCCAAAGCATACATTGAAAAAGTACATAATTGACATAAATGCCATAGATGCTATGATTGCTACCACTACGGTTTTTCCGACATACTGCGGTTCAAATCCAAGTATCAGTTTAAGCA
>CAKRJK010000360.1 GCA_934351705.1 uncultured Lachnospiraceae bacterium | reverse complement strand
GCAAATATCAGCTGTATGCAAGAGAGATTGCGTTGGAGGGTGCCGGAGATTTATATCTGAAATACGAAGCACTCAAAAAAGAATTAGAAGAGATGGGAATGTTTTCTGCGGAATACAAACAGCCGATTCCCAAATATGCAAAGACGATCGGGATTGTGACCGCACCCACAGGAGCAGCCATTCAGGATATTTGTAATATCGCACGAAGAAGAAACCCTTACGTGCAGTTGATTCTGTATCCGGCACTGGTTCAGGGCAGCGGGGCTGCGCAGAGCATTGTTCAGGGAATTGCGGCACTGGAATCCTTAGAGCCGGACATTATCATTGTCGGCAGAGGCGGAGGCTCGATCGAGGATTTGTGGGCGTTCAACGAAGAAATCGTGGCACGTGCCATTTTTGAATGCAGGATACCGGTTATCTCGGCAGTCGGACATGAGACGGATACGACCATAGCAGATTATGTGGCGGATTTGCGGGCACCGACACCTTCCGCGGCAGCGGAGCTGGCAGTTTTTGACATTCAGAGTTTTTATGAGCAGATCCGGCGTGCCAATATGCAGATGAACCGCATTTTGGATATGCGTCTTGAGCGGGCAAAACAGCGTGAAGACTATTTGAGAAAACAGCTTGCCCTGTTGAGTCCCGAGAGTCAGATCCGAACAAAGAGACAATACAGTGCGGATTTGCAGGAACAATTAGAACAGTTGATGACAAATGTATTAAAAGAGAGCAGACACCGGCTGGCAATTTTAGCAGAACAGATTGACGGACTTTCTCCTGCCAAAAAGTTACAGCAGGGATATTCCGTGGCGAGAAATGCAGACGGAAAGACCATTCGCACGATTAAGGATGTCAGCGAGCAGGAGGAGATTGCGATTCACGTAATCGACGGAACAATTCGGGCAAGTGTATTGTCGGCAGAGGAGAATTAAGATGGAATTAGAGACACTTTTTCAACAGGTAGAAGAGATTATCGAGAAGATGCAGGAAGGAGAGGTCTCTTTAGAGGAGTCTTTTTCGCTTTATGAAAACGGAATGAAAACACTTAAAAAGTGTAACGATAAAATAGAAAGTGTAGAGAAAAAATTACTGAAAATGAACGAAAAGGGAGAACTGGAAACATTTTAGGAGAAAGAAAATGAGAGAAGAAATAGCAAAACGGACGGAGGAGATAGAGCGTATCATCACCTCTTATCTTCCGGAGGAAACAGGGTATCAAAAGACAATCATGCAGGCGATGAATTACAGTGTGCAAAGCGGAGGAAAAAGGCTGCGTCCAATGCTAATGTTGGAGACATACCGCTTATTCGGAGGAACCTCCAAAGCCATCGAACCGTTTCTTGCGGCGCTTGAGATGATCCATACTTATTCGCTGGTGCATGATGATCTGCCGGCAATGGACAACGATGAATACCGCAGAGGAAGAAAGACAACGCACGTCGTATACGGTGAGGCAATGGCAATTCTGGCGGGCGATGCATTGCTGAACTACGCATATGAGACAGCGGCCGGTGCTTTTTTAACAGAGCCGCAGAACACTGATATTGCGAAAGCAATGCTCGTGCTGACAAAAAAAGCGGGAATTTACGGCATGATTGGCGGACAGGTGGTAGATGTAGAATCAGAGGGAACGAAGATTGACAAAGAAGAGTTGGAGTTTATCCATATCCACAAGACATCGGCACTCTTAGAATCTGCGATGATGATCGGTGCGATTC
>CAKRJK010000359.1 GCA_934351705.1 uncultured Lachnospiraceae bacterium | reverse complement strand
ACACCGCACCGATCTGCAAAAGCTGTTCAATCAATTTCCTGCTGTCCTGGAACAAAAGTTGCATGATTGGTGACGCCAAAACACCGATTCCCACCGCACAAGGGAATGCGATCACCATGATAAAACGTATGGAGGAGTTGATCCTGCGTCTTACCAGTTTTGCATCCCTTCTCGCATAGGCCTCCGCAAGACTCGGCACGCAGGATGCCGCCATTGCAGACGCAATCGAGATCGGAACGTTTGTCAACACCTTATATTTTCCGGAAAAGATTCCCCACCAGTTGTCAATGTCATTGCTCTTGTACCCTTGCAGCAATGCGACATTTTTGAAAATTCCCTGATCGATGACCGAACTGATGTTGTAAATCGTTGTACTCAAAAGTACCGGAATAACTGTGAGCAATAAAATCCTCAAAATATAACCGTAACTCTCCGTCTTTTTGGTACGGTTATTTTTCATCTTGCGTTTAAATACCGGAGCATAGGTTGCAAAAACGAACGCCGAAAAAAGCAGTGCAAAGAAAGCTCCCACCGCCGTACCGAGCGTTCCTCCCGCCGCACCGTAAGCCGCCGCGTAATCCTTGCTGTTTCCCAATACCGCAGAGACACGTTTTCCGTATCCCGCCAGAAGGAAGGCTGCCCACACGCTGACTAATGCATTGATAATCTGCTCGATGATCTGCGATACCGCACTCGGCATCATCGTTCCCAAGCCCTGGAAAAATCCTCTCAGTACTCCTAAGATTCCCATGACAAATAAGGTCGGTGCCAAAACCTTCAACGCAAAAATACTCATTGGCGTCTTCATGATATTCGTCATGAGCTCCGCACCAAACCATACGATCAGCATCGCAACCAAACCCGAACACACGGCAAATAAGAATGCTCCCTTAAACACCTTAAAAGCATTCTTATAATCACCTTTCGCCACTCTGGTCGATACCAATTTGGATACTGCCATCGGCAGACTGTACGATGAAATCAGCAAAAACAGGCTGTAAATTTCATACGCACAGCTATAATAACTGTTTCCGTTGTCGCCGATAATTGCCTGCAGCGGAACCCGGTAAATCAATCCGATGATCCGGCTGACAATGGAGGCGACTGCCAGAATCGAGCCCTGTACTAAGAAGCTCGATTCTTTTTTTCTATCATTACCCATAAAAAACCTCAAGCACTACTGTGCCGCTTTATATTCCTCTTCACTGCTGTAAAATGTGATTTTGTCCGCATAGGTATTCTGTACTACGCATACCCATGTTTTTCCCTGATTTAATGTAATCTCATTTCCCGACGCATCATAGTAATGTGCCGGAGAACCGTCACGGTCTTTTTTCCATGTAACCGGAATCACTTTTCCGTTTGTGATATAGTATCCCTCACCGCCGGAAACCGTGTCAATTCTCAAATATTTGTTATCCGGCTCATAGTTCCACTTACAGCACTGGATCAAAATATTCTTTACTTCAAGCTGTGTGTCTGTTGCCTTGTCAATCTGTGACTCCCCGTATTCATAGCGTTTGTAGAGTCCGCTCTCACTGTCATAGACAAACCACGGTTTGTTGACCGCATAACCCGGTTTTACAACCACTGCATCCTCACCTTCTAAATTGACCGGTGCTTTATCCTCGGCAAACTGATAATGTCCGTTTGCATAAGAGGAAGACAAGGTGGTATCGTATTTCATCTTCTCGATTCCCTTGTTGATACCCTCTGTGT
>CAKRJK010000358.1 GCA_934351705.1 uncultured Lachnospiraceae bacterium | reverse complement strand
GGATTACCTCGTTTGGATTTCCGATGTTGATTCTCTCGGCGGGAGGCGGTCACCTGATCCGTGCCGACGGCAGTCCGAATTTTTCTATGGTATGCAATATCACGGGAGCGGTTATCAATACGATTCTTGACGCGCTGTTTATTTTTAAGTTTGATATGGGCATGGCAGGTGCGGCATGGGCGACCGTGATCGGGCAATATGTATCGGGAATTATGGCAATTTATTATCTGTGCCACTGCAAAACGGTTACCTTGCAAAAACAACATTTCAGACCGCAGAAAAAATATTTTACACACGTGATGGCATTGGGAGCGGCACCGTGCAGCAACCAGATTGCAATGATGATCGTGCAGCTCGTGATGAATAAATCTCTGACTTATTATGGAGCAATGTCCTCCTACGGTGAGGAGATTCCGCTGGCGTGTGCGGGAGTTGTCACAAAAGTGAGTCAGGTGTTCTTCTCCTTTGTCATCGGAATTTCACAGGGATTGCAGCCGATCATCAGTTACAATTACGGTGCAAGAAAATATCAACGTGTGAAGAAGGCTTACTTTTTGTCGGCGGCGTGCGGTTTTGCGATTTCAATGGTTGCATTCTGCGTGTTCCAGATTTTCCCGAAACCGATTATCCGATTGTTTGGTAACGGAAGTGCAGAGTATATCGCATTCTCTGTCAGCTATTTTCGGGTGTTTTTGTTCTTTACATTTTTGAATTTTATCCAGCCGATCACGTCAAACTGTTTTACGGCAATCGGAAAACCGAAGAAGGGTATGTTTTTGTCATTGACCAGACAGATTCTGTTCCTGCTGCCGTTGATTCTTGTGTTGCCGTTGTTTATCGGAATAGACGGAATCCTGTATGCGGGACCGATTGCGGACGGAACGGCGGCTCTTGTGGCGGCGCTTATGATTTTACGTGAATTTAAGCGGCCGGAATACAAAAATCAATAGACAAATTGCTTGAGTTGAAAAAAATGAGAGAGTTTGTTATACTCATGTATATTATCAGAAGAAACATATATAATAGGTGTAACAATGAAAAAGAAAATAGAAATCTTAGGATTGCCAATTGACAATTATTCCGTGAGGGAAGCGATTCTTTTGGCAGAAGGATATTTAAATAGCAACTCAATGAGTATTATAGAAACGGTTTCCATGAGAGCGTTAAATGAGGCAGAGACATCGGAGGCGGTAGCAAAGACGATAGAGGAAGCGGATCTGACCGTGATCGGGGAAAAAGAGATTTTGACCGTTGCGGGAATTATGACGCCTCAGAGGGAAAAAGAGATCACAGAGCATGCATTTTTCCACGAATTTATGAAGCGTGTCGTGAGAAACCACAAACGGATCTATCTGATTGCACAACAGAGGGATGTACTGGAGCATTTTGAACAGTATATGGAGGAAGGCTACCCGAAGAGGATACAGGTCGGAAGTACCGTGCTGGATGAATGCTCCGGCGGCTTGGAAAATGTGATCAACGAGGTAAACGGAGAGAGTGTTGATGTGTTGATCTCACTGATTCCGTCCCCGGCACAGGAAGAATTTATCTGCGAGTGCAAAGATAAACTAAGCACCCAGATATGGTACGGACTGGGAGCGTATAAAGGCGTATGGGTAGGATTCTGTAAGAGAACATTCCGCATGTTGTTCCACAAACGGGTACTGCTCAAGAAAATAGACGATTATCAGAATGAAAACGAGGAAAAACAATGAAGATGA
>CAKRJK010000357.1 GCA_934351705.1 uncultured Lachnospiraceae bacterium | reverse complement strand
CAGATCATAGTTTCTCGCGTCATTCCATTCGTGTCCGGTATAATACTTATAGTAAGCCGCACGGTTTTTATCTGTCTTTTCGATTTTCTTGATAATATCTCTCTCCGGTTCATTCGAGATTTCTTTTACCCTGCGAATACAATCTTCCTTCGGAGCGTAAAAATACAGACGGATGACATTATCAAATTCTCTCAGCACGTAATCCGCACAGCGTCCGATGATCACACAGGATTCCTCCTCTGCCAGTTCACGGATCACTTTTGCCTGATAGTTGAACAGATTGTCGTCCGAGATAAACTCATCACTATCTGGAGCGATCACTTCTCCGCTGTAATTCTTGCTTGCAATTCTAAAAAGCGGAGATTTTTTTAACTTCTCGTCCACTTCCCCGAATAATGCCTCGTTGATACCGCTCGCATCAGATGCTCTGCGCAACAGCTCTCTGTCGTAATAGTGAATCCCCAATTCCTTTGCCAAAAGTTTGCCGAGCGTTCTTCCGCCACTTCCGTAACTTCTCGCAATCGTTATTACCGTCTTTCCCATACAAACACCTACTCTCCTAAATATGCTTTTTTAATGGACTCGTCATTCAATAACTGTTTGGCGTCGCCCTCAAGTACGATTTTTCCTGTCTCTAAAACATATGCTCTGTCTGCGATTGAAAGTGCTTTTTTTGCATTCTGCTCTACCAAAAGAACCGTTGTGCCGCTCGCTGAGATTTCTTTGATAATGTTAAAAATTTCTTCTACAAAAATCGGAGAAAGTCCCATAGACGGCTCATCCATCAAAATAATTCTCGGTTTGCTCATCAACGCTCTTCCCATAGCAAGCATCTGCTGCTCACCGCCGGAAAGCGTTCCTGCAAGCTGGCTCTTTCGCTCCTCTAATCGCGGAAAGCTCTTGTAGACTCTCTGCAGGCTCTCCTCTATCTCATCTTTATCTTTTCTGGTGTATGCACCCAGCTTTAAATTCTCCAATACGGACAACTGCGCAAACACGCGGCGTCCCTCCGGCACATGTGCCATTCCCATAGAAACAATCTTATGTCCCGGAATCTTTGTCAGTTCGTTTCCTTCAAACAGGATACTTCCCGATTTGGCATTCAGCATTCCTGTGATGGTCTGCAACGTCGTTGTCTTTCCGGCTCCGTTTGCACCGATCAGGGCAATAACCTCTCCTTCTTCTACGTGGAAAGAGATTCCTTTGATTGCCTGAATCACACCATAATATACTTCTAAATCTTTTACCTCAAGCATTGACATATGAATCTCCTCCTACTCTCCAAGATATGCTTTGATAACTTCAGGATTGTTCAATACCTCTCCCGTGTCACCCTGTGTAAGTACCTGACCGAAATTTAATACGGTTAATTTTTCACAGATACCCGATACCAGTTTCATATCATGCTCGATCAAAAGAATCGTCATGTCAAACTCATCGCGCACGAATTGGATTGTCTCCATCAACTCTTTTGTCTCGTTTGGATTCATACCTGCTGCCGGCTCATCCAAAAGCAACAGCTTCGGATCTGTCGCAAGTGCTCTGGCAATCTCCAGTTTACGCTGTTTTCCGTATGGGAGGTTGGATGCCAGATACTCTGCTTCATCCTGCAAATCAAATACTTTTAACAATTCCATCGCTTTTTCGTTCATCTGTTTTTCCGCTTTGTGATACGGCGGCAGACGCAAAATCGCACTGAGCGTAGAATACGGATATTCGTTATGC
>CAKRJK010000356.1 GCA_934351705.1 uncultured Lachnospiraceae bacterium | reverse complement strand
TTTTCCCAACGTCCAAAGACTACTTCTTTTTGCAGTTCTTCGATTTTTTTATTCTCTAGTACAATAAAAATCTGGTTTGTCGGCGAATCCAGATAAAAGGTATATCCTTTGTCACGGAACGCATCTTTTAACTTCTTCGCACAGGCAATTGCACTTTTTCCGATCTCAAAGTACAGACCATCGGTAAATAAAGCATCAAATTGAACACCTAACAAACGTCCTTTTGCAAGTAGACCGCCATGCTGCTTTACACTGGTAAAGAAGTGTTTTGGCATATTTTTCTTTGTAAAAACGACTGCCTCGCCGCACAATGCCCCTACTTTTGTTCCACCTATGTAAAAAACATCACAATATTTTGCAATGTCCGCCAAACCGACATCGGTTCCCTCACTTGCCAAGGCATAGCCGAGGCGTGCGCCGTCTAAGTACAGAGGGATCTCATATTCATGACAAACTGCTGATATGTCTTCTAATTCTGCCTTTGTATACAGTGTTCCGTATTCTGTCGGATGTGTGATGTATACCATTCCCGGGAATACCATATGATCATAACTTGCATCATTATAGTAGGTTGTTAAATATTTTTTTAACTCTTTTGCCGATATTTTTCCATTCTCCTGTGGAATGGTAAGTACTTTATGACCGGTAAACTCGATTGCTCCCGCCTCGTGTCCGCTGACATGCCCTGTCGTGGCTGCGATAACACCCTCATACCCCTGCAGCATGGCATCAATTACGATCTGGTTTGTCTGCGTTCCTCCACTGATGAAAAAAATCTCCGCATCCGGACACTCACATGCCTCTTTGATCTTCTGCTTTGCCAACTCGCAGTAGGTATCATGACCGTAGCCGGATAACTGCTCCATATTGGTATCTATCAGGTGTTTTAATACCTTCTCATGTGCTCCCTCAGAATAGTCATTTTCAAAATATAACATAATTTTCTGTCTCCTCTTACTCGTTCTTTTGTACCACTTCATTGCGGTTTTTATAAATAGAATGTTCTGCTACCACTCCGCGTACCATAGACAGTGGATAGACATTGGTATGAGAGCCGATAACGCTGCCCGGATTCAAAACGGAGTTACATCCCACCTCCACATAATCGCCGAGCATTGCCCCGAATTTCTTTAATCCTGTTTTAACTTCGTCTTTTCTGTCTTTTACTACAACGAGTGTCTTATCGGATTTGACATTAGAGGTAATTGATCCCGCTCCCATATGAGACTTGTATCCTAAGATAGAATCTCCGACATAATTGTAATGCGGCACCTGAACACTGTTGAAAAGAATCACATTTTTGAGTTCTGTGGAATTGCCTACCACACAATCTTTTCCCACAATTGCGTTTCCGCGAATAAAGGCGCAGTGTCTGATTTCCGCGCCCTCATCTATTATGAGCGGTCCGTTTAAAAATGCGGTCGGTGCTACCTTTGCACTTTTTGCCACCCAGATGTTTTCGCCGCGTTTCTCATATAAACCGGTGTCTAAGGTCTCCCCAAGTTTTACAATAAATTCGCTGATCTTCGGGAGTACTTCCCACGGATAAGTGAGTCCCTCAAATATGTCTTTTGCTATGGTTTCCTCTAAATTGTATAAATTCTGAATGTAACATTGTTCCATTGAATTGTTTCCTCCTGGTTTTATTTTTTCTTAACTTAATATTGTGAATGTAATTTACTTAATGTTTATCTCTCACAAATATGTTTTTCTTGTCTGCTCTCATTTTATCACGCTCCACCGG
>CAKRJK010000355.1 GCA_934351705.1 uncultured Lachnospiraceae bacterium | reverse complement strand
TATAATTTAATTTTTCAATTTCATTCTGTGGCGGTATGGTTCTCCACAAATACCAGATCTTCCACATTGATACGATAAAAATACATACCATACAACGATTGATCATAGCCGTATCGTTATACATGAGTGCCGCTATTCCCACCGCATATACTCCAAACAGAGCCGCAATGTTGGCACTTGTGAGATTGGCAAAGAGAAAAATCAATGCCACAATGATAATCTGTATCTCTCTCGTCTGAAATGCCTTCGACTGATCTTTATAATTTCGATATGCTCCAAAAATGATAAATACGACTGCCAGTGCCATCTCAATCCAAATCAGTACCTTACTGTTCTTTGCAAAAATTCCCGGATCTAACAGGGAAGTTGCCAAAAACATGGCACCGATGATGACACCGCCCCAAAAGAAATAACGATTCGCTTTATTTAAACGTGCTGTACTGTCTGCCAGCTGTCTACACAAACGTTCTTTTCCCGCTTCCAACACTTGTTGTCTTTTCTCACGCATGTTCATTCCTCCTCGTGCGTATTTCTGCTATTTTGTATAAAACAGCATCTACAGCGTTATAAGATGATTTTATTATAGCATGGACCGTTTTAAAGTGTAAAGGAAACTATTTTCTTTTTGGGCGCTTTTCATGCACTTTCTTTGATACAAAATACGATCGATATGAGAACGCTTTAATTGGTAATGGTCAGTTCGGAATCCTTATCGAATACATGTATTTTTTCTGCGTCTAAGGCAAGACAGATCCGATCCCCGATTTTTGCCGTTGTCCTTGCCGGTATTCTCGCTGTCATCGGCGTATCGCCTACACTGTAATACAAAAGAACCTCCGAGCCGAGCAGCTCATATCCCGTCACTTCCGCCTCAATCAGAGAATCTTTATGCGTCTCTATGCTGATCTGCGAATCATCTATATCATCCGGGCGGATTCCCATGACCACCGTTTTCCCGCCGTATCCGCAATCAATGAGTTTCTTCGCTTTATGCGGTGGCAGCAGGACACGGAAATTTTCAAATTCCAAGTATACCTTATCGCCTTCTGCCGCACACTTTGCATCTATGAAATTCATCTGTGGGGAACCGATAAATCCTGCCACAAAAAGGTTTCCCGGTTCATTGTAGAGTTTTTTCGGTGTGTCCACCTGTTGGATCAGACCGTCTTTTAACACGACAATCCTTGTTCCGAGCGTCATTGCCTCTGTCTGGTCATGTGTGACATAGATAATGGTCGCACCCAGACGCTGATGTAACCCCGCAATCTCGGAACGCATCTGTACTCTCAATTTTGCATCCAGATTCGACAGCGGCTCATCCATCAAAAATACTTTCGGATTTCGCACAATGGCACGCCCCATCGCAACTCTCTGTCTCTGTCCGCCGGACAACGCCTTTGGTTTTCGATCTAACAATTCTTCCAAATCTAATATTTTTGCCGCTTCTTTTACTTTCCGCTCTATTTCTTCTCTTGGTTCTTTGCGGAGTTTGAGTGCAAACGCCATGTTGTCAAACACGGTCATATGCGGATAGAGTGCATAATTCTGAAAGACCATCGCAATGTCCCGGTCTTTTGGTGCAACGTCGTTCATCATTTTTCCGTCTATTTGAAATTCGCCCTCCGAAATATCTTCGAGCCCCGCAATCATACGAAGTGTTGTTGATTTTCCGCAACCGGACGGACCTACAAAAATAATAAATTCTTTATCCTCGATCTCCAGATTGTAGTCTTTGACTGCCTCAAATC
>CAKRJK010000354.1 GCA_934351705.1 uncultured Lachnospiraceae bacterium | reverse complement strand
GTATTATACTGTGTGGTATCCAAAAAAGAAATTGTCGAATTAAAAGATATTGTCGCACAGACAGATGACAGGGCATTTGTGATCGTGACAGATGCGAGAGAAGTTCTCGGCGAGGGATTTTTGGAATATTAGAACAAAAAAAGTACATTTAGCTCTTTCTTTTTTTGTCGTTTTGCATTAAAATAGAAAATGAATACGACGTTTTTGTGAAAAATCACGATAAATTATTGTGAAATTTGCATAGTGTCATATCATAGAAGGAGAAGGGCGTATTATGATTTCAAATCAAATATTACAAAATACAATTGACGGATTGAAGGGCATTACGCGTATTGACTTATGTATCATTGATACGGAGGGTAAGGTTTTAGCGACAACATTTCCGGATGCGGATAAGTATATCGGACCGGCAGTGGCGTTTGTGGAATCACCGGCAGACAGCCAGGTGGTACAGGGATGTCAGTTTTTTAAGGTTTTTGACGAACATCAGCTGGAGTATATCCTGTTAGCGAATGGGGATAGTGACGATGTCTATATGGTAGGCAAGATTGCGAGTTTTCAGGTACAGAATCTTTTGGTTGCATACAAAGAACGGTTTGATAAGGATAATTTCATCAAGAATCTTTTGCTGGACAATTTACTTTTGGTAGATATTTACAATCGTGCCAAGAAACTTCATATTGATACAGAAGTGCGGCGTGTGGTATTTATTATAGAGACAAAGCGTGACAAGGACGGCAATGAGCTTGAGAAGGTCAGAGGACTGTTCGGCACAAAGAGCAGAGATTTTGTCACCGAAGTGGATGAGAAGAATATCATTCTGGTCAAAGAAGTAGCGGACACAGAGACTTACGATGACTTAAAAAAGACAGCCGACGTGATCTTGAATCTGTTAGGCGGTGCGGGAGCAGGCAAAGTACATATTGCATATGGAACGATTGTCAACGAAATCAAAGAGGTTTCGCGCTCTTACAAAGAGGCACGCATGGCATTGGACGTAGGCAAGATTTTCTTTGAGGAAAAGGAAGTCATCGCGTACTCCGCACTCGGTATCGGAAGATTGATCTATCAGTTGCCGATTCCGCTTTGTAAGATGTTTATCAAAGAAATTTTTGACGGCAAATCGCCGGATGATTTTGACGAGGAGACATTGATCACAATTAATAAGTTTTTTGAAAACAGCTTAAATGTATCTGAGACATCCAGACAGCTTTATATCCACAGGAATACGCTGGTATATCGTCTGGACAAATTACAAAAAAGCACAAGACTGGATTTGCGTGTGTTTGAGGATGCGATTACCTTTAAGATTGCACTTATGGTTGTAAAATATATGAAATACATGGAATCCTTAGATTACTAGCACTAGGAGGCATTTATGATTAAACTTTCAAATGTCAGCAAAGCATATTCCGCGGGGATACCTGCCCTCAATGATGTGAGTTTAAATATTGAAGAGGGAGAATTTGTATTCATTGTCGGAGAGAGCGGATCGGGAAAGTCAACCTTTATCCGTCTTTTACTCAAAGAGCTTGAGCCGACAGAGGGTACAATAGAGATAAACGGACAGAATATCGGCGGATTGCGAAGAAAACAGATTCCAAAATTCCGCAGAAATATCGGAGTCGTATTTCAGGACTTCCGTTTGTTGAAGGACAGAAACGTATATGAAAATGTTGCGTTTGCACAGCGGGTAATCGGAACCAGCACAAAGTCCATGAAGAGCAATGTTCCGCAGATTCTTTCGGTAGTGGGAC
>CAKRJK010000353.1 GCA_934351705.1 uncultured Lachnospiraceae bacterium | reverse complement strand
AAGGCAGCACTTGTGTTTGTGGTGATCATTCCGGTTCTGGCACTTGTTGTCGGTGCGATCACGTTTGCGACAATTCCTCTTTACAAAAAAGTGCAGGCGGCACTGGATGAGGTACTTGGAATTACAAGGGAGAATCTGACCGGTGTACGTGTGATCCGTGCGTTCCACAAAGAGCAGGAGGAGGAGGTAAGATTTCGCGAAAAGCATACTTCCTTAACTAATATGCAAATGTACGTCGGACGAATTTCGGCACTGCTCAACCCGTTGACTTATGTCCTGCTTAATCTGGCATTGGCGGCATTGCTCTGGACGGGAAGCGTGCGTGTCAATCTAGGCGTTTTGTCACAGGGAGAAGTTGTGGCGTTGGTCAACTATATGTCACAGATTTTGATTGAATTGATTAAGCTGGCAAATCTGATTGTCACGGTGACAAGGGCAATCGCCTGCGGAAACCGTATCGAGGATGTGCTGGAAATGCAAAGTACCATGAAGGACGGAACAGAGGAGTCGGGCGACCTTCACGCGGAATATATGGTGGATTTTGAACACGTCAGCATGAGGTACAAAGGCGGTGGAGCGGATGCACTTTCGGATATTACGCTGCGGGTAAAAAAAGGGGAAACCATAGGGATTATCGGAGGTACCGGCTGCGGAAAATCCACGGTGGTCAATCTGATCCCGCGTTTTTATGATATTTCAGACGGAAGTCTTTTTGTGGTGGGAAGAGCGGTGAGCGATTACAAGGTGGAACAGCTTCGGGATATGATAGGAATTGTTCCGCAAAAGGCAGTTCTTTTTTCCGGTACGATCCGCGAAAATATGCAGTGGGGCAAAGAGGATGCGACGGACGAGGAGATTTACCGTGCATTGGAGGTTGCCCAGGCGAGAGATTTTGTGGAGGAGAAGGACGGACAACTGGATGCCAAGATCAGTCAGGGAGGGAAGAACCTTTCCGGCGGACAAAGGCAGCGTTTGACCATTGCAAGGGCATTGGTAAAAAATCCGGAGATTTTAATTCTGGATGACAGTGCATCGGCACTGGATTATGCAACGGATGCCAATTTGAGAAGAGCCATCCGTTCTATGGAACATAATCCGACGGTATTTTTGGTTTCGCAGCGTGCGGCATCGGTGCTGCATGCGGACCAGATTCTGGTTTTAGATGACGGCAAAGCAGTGGGACTCGGCACACACGAAGCACTCTTACAGGAGTGTGAGGTTTACCGGGAAATCTATTATTCGCAGTTTAGCAAGGAGCATACATCATGAAGACGGCAGAGATAAAGAAAGTGTTGAAATACCTGAAAAAATATTGGTTTTATATGATCTGTTCTTTGATATTGGCATTTGTCAGCGTGATACTGACACTTTATATTCCGGTGATTACCGGAGATGCCATCGACTATCTCATTGGGAAAAACCAAGTGAATTTCACACAGGTCTTTTCTATTTTAAAGAAGATGGTTGTCATCATAGGTCTGACAGCAATCGCACAGTGGTTTATGAATATCTGCAATAATAAGGTGACTTACCGTGTGGCACAGGATATCCGGACCGAGGCATTTGAAAAAATCGAGCGTCTTCCGCTGAAATATCTGGATTCTCATTCTTACGGGGAAATTGTAAGCCGTGTGATTGCGGATGTGGAACAGTTTTCGGACGGATTGCTGATGGGATTCACGCAATTTTTTACGGGTGTTATCACAATAGGAGCGACGCTGCTCTTTATGCTGAGTGTCAATGTCAAGATTGCATTGGTGGTTGTGG
>CAKRJK010000352.1 GCA_934351705.1 uncultured Lachnospiraceae bacterium | reverse complement strand
GATCGCAAAAGTGCTGCCGGAGGTTTCGGAGCAGGTCATTGTTTTTATGCTCAAAAAAGATTGGGAATATACAAAGTTAGAACAATATGTAGGAAATGCATATTACATTGAGAAAAAAGCAGATGAGGACTTTGCATCGATCAAGCCGGTAACGGGAGGAATGTAAATGGCAGATTATGAATTTTTTAAAAAGGCATATGATTTTCGTGGAAAACACGCACGGATGGTCAGCGAGTTGTGGGAAAAGAATAATTATGAGCATACCTATTTTAAGAGATTGCTGGATGTCTACATTATGGGTGCGGTGTTAGGGATTCGCCTGGACCGAAAAGCAGAGCCGGATTATGCTCCGGTGGAGGAGAGGACAATCTATTTGGAGCAAATGCTGGGTGCAAAAGACGAACTGGATTTTATCATGCAGATGATGCTGATGTTAGATGATACCGGAAATAAATCAGCCGATGAATGTATCCGCTGTGCATTCAAAGGAGCGGAGTCAAAAGAGGAGTTTGAACGCTATAATAAAATGTTTGAATCCTATATGCTGGGAGGCGTTGAGGAATTGTATGAAAGACTTGTGCTGGAGGGAGGAGAGAACAGCGGCGTCGGCGACGACAAAACAAAAGATATGATGGAATTGTTTGAGCGATTTAAATCGCACACATGAGAATGTCGAAATTTGCAGATAAAAAACAAAAAATGGATAAAATTGTAAAAAACTATTTACAAGGGATGAAAAGAAAGATATAATAAACATACATTATATTATACCAAGAAATATTAGGTTTCTGTAGTAAGGTACAGAATACCGAAGGCTCTAATCCCATTCCTCGGAATGGGATTATCCTTTTCTATCAGAAAATTATACCGATCCTGAGTAACGCTATTAGATCGGTAGTCTTGGTATCGTAAAATTTTAGTTAAGAGTCCGAAAAAGATGCGACTCAAAGGAGGTATGTTATGGAAACAAAAACAACAGAAGAAACACCAAAAAAGAATTATCGAATTGGTCTGGATATTGGAATTGCGTCCGTCGGTTGGGCGGTTTTAGAAAATAATAGCCAGGATGAACCAATTCGAATTTTAGATTTGGGGGTTCGAACTTTTGAAGTAGCCGAGGTTCCAAAGACAGGAGCAGCGTTAGCGGAAGGCAGACGCAATGCAAGAACGACAAGGAGAAGGCTCAGACGAAGACGCCATCGCTTGGAACGGATCCGATGGCTTTTTGAAAAAGAAGGACTGATCCGGGCAGAAGAATTTATGAAACGCTATCAGACACCGGGACTTCCTGATGTCTATGAACTGCGTTATCAGGGCTTGGACCGAAAATTAAGTGATGAAGAATTTGCACAGGTATTGTATCATCTTGCCAAACACAGAGGATTTCGTTCAACCAGAAAGGCAGAGTTAAAAGAAGGGGATAACGGAAAGGTTTTAAAAGCGACCGAAGAAAATCTTAAATTGATGGAAGAGAAAGGTTATCGCACAGTAGGTGAGATGCTTTATCTAGATGAGAATTTCCGGACATTGTGTGACTGGGAGAAAAAGGGATATGTTTTGACTCCGCGAAATAAACCGGATGATTATAAACACACAATGAAGCGGGACTTATTAGAAGACGAGGTAAAGGTCTTGTTTGAAACTCAACGCAGATTGGGCAATGATAAAGCAAGCAAAGAGTTAGAAGAAAAGTATCTGGACATTATGCTCAGCCAGCGTTCTTTTGATATGGGACCGGGACTGCAGGCAGACGGCACACCAAGTCCTTATGC
>CAKRJK010000351.1 GCA_934351705.1 uncultured Lachnospiraceae bacterium | reverse complement strand
AAGCCCTGCTGCACCATCTCCGGAAATAATGTTAAAATATGAAATCTCATCTGCTCTACTCCTCTATAATCCCGGAAGAAGATATATTTTGACATACTTCTTTTTGATATTCACTTCTAAAATACAGTCTTTGATCGCCGGCACTAACAATTCCTGTGCATCCTCTCTTGAAATCACATAGACATCGTTTGCCCCCGTCTGGATGACATCTGAGATCACGCCCAGCTCTTTGTCGTTTTCATCTACTGCCCGGATTCCGATTAAATCTGCAATAAAATACTCGTCCTTTTGCAATTTGACCGCATGCTTTCTGGTGACGAGCAGACTTTTTTGACGATATTTTTCCACATCATTGATGTTGTCTAATCCTTTGAATTTGAGAATGACCATGTTTTTGAAAAATTTTACCTGTTCAATCTCCAAAGTCAACTGTTCTTTTCCCGTATCCAAGATGACTTCTTTTAATTTTTTGAACCGCTTCGGTTCGTCCGTGGTCGGGAATACCTTGACCTCTCCGCGGACTCCGTGTGTGGAGGTGATCACTCCTACTTGTAATAACTCTTCCATACAATCTCCTAATACCTATTTTTTCTTGTATTTTAACACATCTGTCCTCTTCCTGCCACTGCCATCTTCTTTGATCCCCTCTATTTGTCTTTGCGTTTGTCTATGTATTGTATCAACAGCAACAGGCAAGCCATCACAATGTGAAGGTATCCCCATGCCTGATATGCCTTCTCCGCACCCCATAGACCCGGTGCCAGAAAAATAAAGAACAACTCCGTCACAACCAGAATGATAATTAATATCACATTTCTTACTTTCCTATTATTCATTTTTTTCTCCTACTTCGTTTTCTCTTTTGTAATGTTAAAATTGTATAAATCCCTGTTTTTCCTTACTTTTTCTTCGATAAATGTCGAAAAAATATTCAGATATGGTATAATGTGTACAAGCAATGAGCAGTGCCATCACAAAAGAATTCAAAATGCTGTGCTTAGCACAAAGCATTTTAAATTCTCTTGTGATGATAGGGCGAATGCCCATCAGTTTGAAAAATCATAGATTTTTCAAACCTGCACTGCGTAAAACGCTATCATTAGTGCATGATCATGTACTAAATCGGAAATGTTATGAGGTGGTATCATGGATCCAAAAATCAAAATTCTATTAGTCGAAGATAATCTAACAACACGTGCTCTATTCAGACAATCGATTCTTACTTATGAGACTTTGGAGTTATGTGCCGAAACCGGTAGTGAACAGGAGGGATTGCGATTACTGCAAGAAGAACAGCCGGATGTTGTCATTTTAGATTTAGAATTAGCCGAGGGTACTGGCATGAATTTTGCCAGAGAAATGCGACTGCTCCCGATAAACCAACCGTTTACCGTAGTTACTACAAATAATTGCTCGGAATCTATCGGACGATATCTTCGTTCAGAATTAAAAGTAGATTTTATTTTTCAAAAAGAAAATGTGGGTTACAACCCAAATCAGGTATTAGATACCATTACTTTGATTTATAAATTTCATAAATCTCCTTGCGATCATATCACACTTGAACATAACACATTAGACCGACTGATTCGTCAGGAATTGGAAAAAATGGGCTTTTTGAGTAAATACAGCGGTACGGAGTATATCGCAGAGACTTTGCTCTATACATTAGAACATCCTGATGACATGATTCACCTTTCTAAGGTAATCTATCCTCTTTTAGCGCAACGCCATGAATGTGATGCCTCTACGATCGAACGCTCTATGCGTACCTGCAT
>CAKRJK010000350.1 GCA_934351705.1 uncultured Lachnospiraceae bacterium | reverse complement strand
TTCGTTTTCCGTATAGGAGGACGCAGCACCGATAATACCGGTAAGCGGTGTGCGTAAATCATGAGAAATGGCACGTAAAAGATTTGCTTTCATCTTTTCTTTGTCTGCCTCCATCAGACTTTTTTCACGCTCTGCAATGATGTATGCCTGATGTTTTAACTGGGTTGTCGTGGCACTTGTAATAATGGAAATCGTGAGCATTCCGAGAAAAGTGAGCGGATAACCCGCCAGCGTAAAGTTCAATTTGAAATACGGATATGTAAAAAAGTAGTTTACGGAGATAACACAAAATACGGAAGAAAAAATACCAAAGGCATATCCTTGTGTATATCGTGCAATCATAACCAGAGCAAGAATATAGATAAGGGAAATATTCGGTGAATCTCCCGGAATGATATGCGAAAACAGAAAAGCTAACAGTGTTGATAAAATCAAGAAAAAAGCGGTGATACAATAGCTGTTTTTCCTGATACGTTCAAATATATTTTTCATAAATAACTCCATAAAATTGTAATCAGTGTCTAATGTGTCAACCTTTATTATGCCAAGCATTTTCAAAAACATCAAGCAGGAAAGGGCTAAGATAGCGTTAAAGTTTAAAATTTCAGGAATATGTATAAAAAAGATTCTTTCAGACATCCTATCCTTATATTAAGGAAAGGATACGAGATAATATGGCAGTTGATTTTAAAGAAAGCACTACAAAGGAGAATTTGATGCGGGCTTTTGCGGGAGAAAGTCAGGCGAGAAATCGTTATACATTTGCGGCAGGCGAGGCACATCAGCAAAAAGTATATGTCATCGAGAAATTGTTCAAATTTACGGCAGATCAGGAAAAAGAACACGCAGAGGTATTTTACAACCAGTTGCAGGAGCTGGCGGGAGAGAACATTCAGATTGACGGCGGTTACCCGGTAGACATCAGCAAAAATCTGGCAGAACTGCTTCGCATGGCACAGCATAATGAGTACGAAGAACATGACGATGTCTACGAAAATTTTGCAAAGACAGCAAAAGAGGAGGGATTTTCAAGAGCGGCGAGTGCTTTTTCAAAGATTGCGGAGATCGAGAAAATGCACGGAGACCGTTTCGGGGCATTTGCGAAACTCTTAGAGGACGGAGAGCTGTTTGTATCAAAAATCGAGACAAAATGGATGTGCTTAAACTGCGGATACGTGCTGGACGCAAAAGAGGCACCGAAGAAATGTCCGGTATGTGAGCATGAACAAGGCTGGTTTGTGCGTATGGAGTTAGCACCGTTTTGCAGAGACGGGGAATACGAGAATCTGGTTTAAAGAGCCGCAGAGGGGAAAAGCCCGTATATTCTGACGGTCTGTAACATCTGTGCTCAAGGTTTTTAGCATCCCTAAAGAGACAGAATCCAAAGAAGAGCACCCTGTATTTTCTAAAACTCGCAAGCTCAGACATTAGAAAATACAGGGTTTCTTTGTATTCCGCCTCTTAAGGGCTGCACAAAACCTTTCAAAACAGATTGTTACAGACCGTCAGAATACGCGGACTTTTCCCCTCTGTGGCTCTTTAAACCAGATTCTTGAAATTCAATGTGAAATCTAGTATGATGTGCTTATGGGTAAACTCATAGAAAGGCGATGAAAGTATATCATGACGATAGGATTTATAGGACTTGGAAATATGGCAGATGCCATGATCGGCGGTATTTTGAAAAAGAATTTGTATTCCGCAGACAGCATTATCGGAGCGGATAAGAGCGAAGCAGCAGCAAAAAAAGCGTCAGAGAATTTTCAGATACATACGACCACGGACAATAC
>CAKRJK010000349.1 GCA_934351705.1 uncultured Lachnospiraceae bacterium | reverse complement strand
ACACGTTTTCCCGACGGTGCGATCACCGAGACAGTGTAGGACCGATACAACAGGTCATCGGAACGCAAAGATTTACGTTGGACGACACGGAGATTCTGTTGTATTACGGAGAACCGAGTCCGTTCAGCCAGTATCAGGAGGTGTACCTTGCCTTTTTGCCGGTACGGGATTACGTCAATAGCGGAATCTGGAGAATTGAATTGTTTCCAAAAAGGATTGTGCTGGGAGATTATAATATGTGGCTGCCGAGTCAGAGCATTCTAAATGCCGATACCGGATTTTTGTATCCGTCGGAGGAAACAACGCTTACGATTCCGTCCACGGCGCAAAATGTGATTACAGTTGCCGCTTATGACGCACGTTTGAAACAACTTGCGGATTTTTCGGGAAGAGGGTTTACAAGGCAGACAAACCAGGTCAAGCCGGACTTGGCGGCTCCGGGAGTCGATATTACCTCCTGTGCGGTGGGAGGCGGCTATGTCACGCTTTCCGGTACATCTATGGCGACACCGTTTGTAACGGGGAGTGCGGCACTTTTGATGCAGTGGGGGATCGTCAACGGAAATGATCCGTTTTTGTACGGCGAGAAAGTGAAAGCGTATCTGCTGCGTGGAGCAAGACATATTGAGGCAATCAGAGAATATCCGAATCGGGAGATAGGGTGGGGAGTGCTCTGCGTAAGAGACAGTATACCGGTATAACAACCCCATAAATCAACACCGATTTGTGTAAAATGCACAGAAAAAAGTAGCAATTTTTGACAAACTCGCCAAAATCCGTTATCCTATAAAAAACGAAATAATACGATAAAGCAATCAAAAAGAAAGAGGATGATTTATGACAACGGGATATTTATTGGTAGCACTTGTTTTATTCTTGTGTATTTTGGCGGAGCGATGGTCAGGCAAGATTGGAATGCCGGCGTTGATACTCTTTATGGGTGTCGGTATGCTGTTTGGCTGTGACGGTCTGTTAAAAATACCGTTTGACAACTATGATTTAGCAAAGAAGGTCTGTATGGCATGTTTGGCTTTTATCATGTTTTACGGTGGATTTAATACCAACTGGAAGACAGCAAAGAGCGTTGCAGCAAGGGCAATCCTGCTCTCAACCGTGGGAGTGTTGATTACGGCGGGACTGACAGGTCTGTTTTGCTATTACATATTGCATTTTACTTATGTAGAGAGTTTTTTGGTGGGAGCAGTTCTCTCGTCCACCGATGCCGCGAGTGTATTTTCCATTTTGAGGGGAAAAAGTTTAAATTTAAAAGACGGAACAGCACCGCTTTTGGAGATAGAAAGCGGAAGTAACGATCCGATTTCGTATCTTTTGACCTTGATCGGAATTTCCATGCTGGGAAGTGAGGGCATGGGAAATGTCGGACTGTTAGTAGTTGAAGAGATTGTACTTGGAATCTTTGTCGGTGTGGCAACTGCGGCACTTGCAATCTTTCTGATCACAAAGCACAATTTTGTTCCCGACGGACTGGAGACAATCTTTGTGATCGCACTGGTAGCGTTTTCTTTTGGAATCGCGGATAAAATCGGCGGCAATACCTACTTGAGCGTATATCTTTTGGGTATCATACTGGGAAACAGCCCGGTCCGTCACAAAGAGATCATGATACCGTTTTTCGACGGTGTAACCAATCTGGCACATATCATTATCTTTTTCCTGTTAGGTCTGCTGGCATTGCCGCATCAGATTCCGCAGATTATGCTGCCGTCGTGCATGATCGCATTGGTTATGACTTTTATTGCAAGACCGATTGCGGTGTTTGCACTATTACTGCCGTTTAAGTGCAGTGTCAGAC
>CAKRJK010000348.1 GCA_934351705.1 uncultured Lachnospiraceae bacterium | reverse complement strand
TGTACATATCGCGTTCTTCTCCTTTTATAATCTTCCATTTAAAATGACCTGATACTCGTCATCTTTTAAAAATTCGTCCTCTACTACGGCAAAAACTGCCGGTTTCACCTCAACGTCCTTTTTCTTCTTATGCACATACATTGCCTCCAATGTCACTGCTTTTACCAAACCGTGTTTTTTTCCAAGAGACACAAACGGAATATAGCGATACTTCCATTCCGTCTCCCCCTTGAGCTTCTGCAAAGTTTCTTCTCCGATCAGGCTGACCGGAAGTTTTAAATATGGGTCCGTCAAGCGGTTTCCCGTATCGTAAAACGCCGTTACCGTCACCTCGTTTTCTCCGTCCCGTATTCGGATTTCATATCGTTTTTCCTCTTCTTTTGCAATGTGGTACAAAATCAAAACGACAGTCAGCATGACGGAAACCGTTGCCAATACCAGCAAAAAACTTTCACGAAATACTTCTTTTTGCCGCAGCCAGTTCACCATTCCTCCCAGCAAAAAAATCAATATGTAACACATCAGATAATCGATCAGGAAATCCTTTCCCTTTTTTTGCCGGAAACACAGATACAGCATGAGCGGATTGACGCAGCAATGAACGACAATCGGATACCATACCGCATTGTTGCTTAACAACAGAATCAGAGTAGCGCACACCGCACCTCCCATTGCCGCTAACAGTAATCTGCCGATGGCGGTCTGCTTCGTGCGCAGTTCTCTGACTGCCAGCAATGCCAGATAATCGAAGAAAAAATTTGTCATCACATAGACATCTACATAGAACTCATAATGCACTTTCCACCTCCGTCATTTACTAACCCAAGTATAACCGAAAGTTTCTTCGTTTTTTGTCAAAAAAATAAGACTCTTATTGCAAAACAATAAGAGTCTTTTGTCTTTCTTTTTTAATATTATTTTCTTGTATTTTTCAAAAATGCCGGAATCTGAATGTCTTTTTCAGGAACATTGCTTACCGGGTTTGCCGGTTTCTGGATTCCGTTAAAAGTCGGCTTTGGAATCTGCTGTGATGCCGCTGTCTGTGACGTTGCAGTCTGTGTTGTCTGCGGTCTTGTCGCATAGGACGGTGTCACTGTTCTTGCCGCTGTCGGAGGTGTCTGATATTTTAACTCCGGCATAAACTTGCTTGTGCTGCTCTTTGTCTCAAGTCCGGTTGCGATTACGGTAATGATTGCCTCGTCTGTCATGGTCTCATCATATTTTGCACCGAAGATGATATTTGCGTTATCACCTGCCAGATCCTGTACATAGCTTGCCGCATCGTTTGCATCCATAAGGGAAATATCACCGGAAATGTTGATGATAACGTGGGATGCACCTGTGATTGTAGTCTCAAGCAACGGACTTGCAACTGCCAGTTTGACAGCTTCGATTGCTTTCTCGTCGCCTTTCGCGGTTCCGATTCCGATATGTGCCATACCCTTGTCCTTCATAACAGTCTGAACATCTGCGAAGTCCAAGTTGATCAATGCCGGTACGTTGATCAGATCGGTAATTCCCTGTACTGCCTGCTGCAATACCTCGTCCGCTTTCTTTAAAGCGTCCGGCATCGTTGTTCTTCTGTCAACAATCTCTAATAATTTATCATTCGGGATAACAATCAAGGTATCGACTGCATCACGTAATCTCTCAATTCCGGAAAGTGCATTGACCATACGTGCTTTTGCCTCAAACTTAAACGGCTTTGTCACAACTCCGACCGTCAGGATGTCCATCTCTTTGGCAATCTTGGCTACGACCGGTGCTGCTCCGGTACCTGTTCCGCCCAGACGGTCTGCCAGATGCCGCTCTGCGGC
>CAKRJK010000347.1 GCA_934351705.1 uncultured Lachnospiraceae bacterium | reverse complement strand
CTGTGAATGTCCTCGTATTCCTCTGAGATTTCTAAGGTTCCGTTTTCTACCTCTGTTCGGATCTCGTCCAATGTCTTGACGATTGCCTGCATTTCTTCCTTTGTCAAAATGCCCTGTTTTCCGAGCATACATACATGTGCAATGCTGCCCTCGATGTCTTGTTTGTAGAATTTTTGGTCGAATGTTATGGACGCATTAAAATTATAGACTAACTGGTCTGTCTCTTTGGTAAAGCGTCCTCCCCATAATTGTGCCATTCGGGTTCCTCCTTTATATGTATGATGTTGTTATTCGATATTGTTGTCTTTTCCCGCATTCTCCCTGCTTTTCTTAGAAAAGACACAGCCGCAGTAATCCTGTCTGTACATTTCGTATTCATGCGACAGTTCTACCGATCGTTTGTAGCCGTTTTTCTTCTTAAAATCAGATACTAAATATTTTACCCCATATTCCTCTGCTAAAGCAAGACCTATCTCATTGAGTTTTTGTGCATTCTTGAGCGGGCTGATACTCAGCGTTGTCGTAAAATAATCCATACCGTATCTTTTTGCGTACTGTGCCGCCTCACGCAGACGCATTTCGTAACATAGAAAACACCTCTTACCTCCCTCGGGAACATCCTCCAACCCTTTTGTCATCTCATAAAAATCTTCTTTATTAAATCTTCCCTCAACAAATTTGATCTCGTTTTTTGCAGGAAAACGGCGGACAAACTCCTTTTGCTCCTCCACACGCTTGTAGTATTCCTCATCGGGATAAATATTGGGATTATAATAAAAGACCGTAATCTGAAAATACCCAGACAGATACTCTAAGACATAACTGCTGCACGGCGCACAGCAACTGTGCAAAAACAGCGTCGATGTTTTTTCTTCCTTTTGTATTTGTTCGATCACCTTATCCAATTCTTTCTGATAATTTATTTTGTTCATGCGTTCTCTTTCTTTCTGTATCCTAATGCCTCTACCTGCCTGCACCGATAAAATTATACTATAACTCCCCCATTCACGCAAACAGTGTAAAAGCACATATTTCTCCAAAAAACATAGAATATCATATAACTTCCGAGGAGGACACCAATGGAAACACTCATGGAAATCAGCCATGTGAATTTCTCCTATCATTCCATGCAAGGGGAAACACCTGCCTTAACCAATATCAATTTTACCGTTTACAAAGGAGATTTCATCGCCATTGTCGGTCCTTCCGGCTGTGGAAAATCGACTTTGCTCTCCTTAATTTCCGGTTTGTTAGAGCCGGAGCACGGAGAAATTCTCTTACATGACAAAAAACTCACCGAACAGACCGGCAATCCCATCGGCTATATGCTTCAAAAAGACCATCTCTTTGAGTGGAGAAGTATCTGGAAAAACATCATGCTTGGTCTTGAAATCCAAAAGAGCATCTCCCCCGAATCCGTTGACTATGCCAATATGCTTTTGAAAAACTACGGATTGTATGATTTCAAGGACAAACGTCCGAGTGAACTCTCAGGCGGAATGCGTCAGCGTGCCGCCCTCATCCGCACGCTGGTATTAAAGCCGGAACTCCTATTGCTGGATGAGCCGTTTTCCGCACTGGATTATCAGACGCGTTTAAAAGTTGCGGATGACATCGGCACCATTATCAAAAAAGAAGAAAAAACGGCAATCCTTGTCACGCACGACTTATCCGAAGCCGTCAGTCTCGCAAACAAAATTATTGTTTTGAGCAAGCGTCCGGCACAAATTGAGTGCATCGTACCGCTTGATTTTCCTGAAAACGTAACCCCGTTTGAACGGCGTGCCATGCCGCAGTTCAAAGATTATTTTAATATTATATGGAAGGAGCTAAATCATGA
>CAKRJK010000346.1 GCA_934351705.1 uncultured Lachnospiraceae bacterium | reverse complement strand
GAGGACTTGCTTGCAGATGATGATGGATCGTTTCCAATGCCATTACAATTAGAAAAAACGTTTAGAAATCAAGATGATAATGCGAATGATGATTGGAAGAATATGATTGTTTTTGGAGATAATTTACAATTTTTAAAAACAGTATATAAAAATGAGGATCCTATAATTAAGGATAAAGTAAAGGGAAAAATCAAATTGATATATATTGACCCGCCTTTTGCTACATCTGATGATTTTCAAGGAAAAGATGGAAGTAAGGCTTATACAGATAAGAAAGCAGGCGCTGAGTTTGTTGAGTATCTTAGAAAAAGATTAATTGTTGCTCGAGAAGTGTTAGCAGAGGATGGTTTAATATATGTGCATCTTGATTGGAAGAAGGCTCATTATATAAAAATAGTTATGGATGAAGTGTTTGGGGAAAACAATTTCCTAAATGATATTGTGTGGTTTTATAAAAGATGGAATATAGCCACAAAATTATTTGCGAGAAACCATGATATTATTCTTTGTTATAAAAAGAGGAATGGTAATAATTACACATTTAATAATTTGTATGTTCCAAAATCTGAAAAGTCTAGTGGGAATGGAAAGGCTTGGCAGAGCTACATAGATGAAGAGACGGGAAAACGAAAGTCTGTATTGCTTGATGAAGAGTCAAAAGGTGTCCCGATGCCAGATGTTTGGGAGATATCTATGATTAACCCAGTTGCCAAAGAACGTAAGGCAGTGGGATATCCAACACAAAAGCCGGAGGCATTGCTGGAACGAATAATAAAAGCATCTACTAATCCAGGAGATATAGTTTTGGACTTTTTTGCAGGGTCGGGAACAACAGCAGCGGTAGCTGAAAAGTTGGGACGAAAATGGATTACTTGTGATATAGGTAAACTTTCATTTTTTACAGTGCAGAAGAGAATATTACAAATACAGGACTCTGCTGATTTGGAAAAACCAAAAAAGAAATATGGTAAAATGGCAGTTCCTTTTTCGACGTTTTCGTTAGGAACATATGATTTAAAAACAGCATTGGATCTAGAGTTTAATAAATATAAGAATTTTGTTGCAGGTTTGTTCGGAATAGAAATACAAGAACATACCATTGGTGGATATACTTTTGAAGGGAAGAAGGATGATAATCCGGTTGTAATTTTTAATTACAAAGTCCATAAGAATTCAAATATTGATGATGTCTTTATTTCTGATATAAATAAACATGTGGGTAATAGAATTAAAGGTGGCAGAGTGTATATTGTAGCACCGTCAACTCGTGTAGATTATATTACGGATTATGAAGAAATTAATGGAACAAGATATTATTTTTTAAAAATTCCATATCAAATTATTAAAGAACTTCACCAAAAAGAATTTAAAAAATTCAGACAACCTCGATCAAAGAATAATGTAAATGCATTAGATGAATCAATAGGTTTCTCGTTCAATAGAACACCAGAAGTTTGCAGTTCTATTGATGTGACTGAACGAAGCATTAAGCTAGTAATCAGCAATTTTACATCAGAAGAACCACGAACAACAAAGACAAAGGAAGAAAAGGCTTTGTCAGGTTTTGATTTATTATCGGCGGTATTCATTGATAGAAACTACAATGGTCAAGAATTTATTATGACAGATGCTTTTTTCTCAGATGAAATGAATATGGAAGGAGATAATTTTATTATTGAGATAGATAAAAAAGATGTTGGTGATAGACTTATGATTGTATATACAGATATATTTGGGAATGATTTAACAGAATGTTTTTCAGTATGAGAGGAGGAAATCTTTAATGCAAGAAATTAAAACATTTAAGCAATCAGATTTAGTTCTTAAGGTGAGTTCGGTATATGAC
>CAKRJK010000345.1 GCA_934351705.1 uncultured Lachnospiraceae bacterium | reverse complement strand
ATACTACATTGGTGACTTTTAACTGTGTCTGCCAATTCAAAAGTTCGCCCCCTGAAACGCCAAGTTCCGCTGCCAACATCTCGTCCGTCGGATTCTTGCCGGTTTCCATTTCAATTTTTTTGATCGCCTCATCGATCTTCTTTTGTTTTTGACGCACCGTACGCGGTATCCAGTCCATCTTACGAATCTGATCGAGGATCGAACCACGAATTCTCAGACTTGCATAGGTCTCGAATTTTACGTCTTTTTCCATGTCATATTTATCAATGGCATCAATCAACCCAAACACACCGTAGCTGACCAGATCGTCATACTCCACATTGCCTCCCAGATACATACTCAATCTGCCGGCAACGATTTTTACGAGCGGTGCATATTCAATAATGATCTGCTCCCGTAACTCGGGCATGGGTTTTTTCCTATATTTATCCCAAAGCTTTTGTTTATCGACTGCTTTCATAAAAAGCCTCCAATTTTACTCTAGTTGTCGTTTTCTTCTGCCTCCGGCTTTTCTCCCTCTTCCGGTTTTTCTTCCTCTTCTGACGGCTCCGCTGTCTCCTGTTCCTGTCCTTCCTGACCTTCTTGTGCCTGCTCTTCGGTGGTTTCCTCCTGCTCCTCTTTGCTCATCTGAGGGAAGTTTTTATCCAAGATGATCTTGACTACGATTCCCAACAGATAAAAGACGATCAAAACCAGCAAAAGAGTCTTGGTGAACACTTTCAATTCCAAATGATACCGGATAGACATAATACAGGTTACAAATCCTGCCACCAGCATGACGATCGCAGGAATTGGTTTTGTTTTCATTCTTTATTCCTCGCACTAAATAATTTTGTTTTCTTTTCCGACCGACTTGATCAGAAAATCTCCGTTCTCACAGTACAATTCTACTGTACGTCCGTAATTCAATCCTGTATCTTCGGCAACCAGACGAATTCCCAGCTCACGCAGTTTTTTCTTGGATGCCTCCGCATTCTTTGCTCCTATGTTTCCTACCTCTGACAGACCGCTCACTTCAAACATTTTTGCTCCACCGGCAATCTTTGCGACCATTCTTGTTTTGGACGCTCCCGCCGCTGTCATTCTCTTTATTAACTCATCAATTCCCGTGTCCGCAAATTTTGCAATGTTGGAATTGTTTTTCATCCTGGTACTGTCCGGCAACATGATGTGTGCAAGTCCGCCTATTTTTGTAATAGGATCATAAACCGCAATTCCGATACATGAGCCGAGTCCTATTGTAGTGAGACTGTCCGGGGATTTTGCTATATTCAAATCAGCCATTCCGACTTTTATCATCGTTCCCATCTATGATTCTCCTTATATTTGAATCCCAAGTGACTGTAATATCTTATCGTATGAATCTAACTCCGGCAGAAGGACGAAATATCCTTCGATCATTACATCGTCTCCGAATTCTGTCTCGATTAACAGTGCATTGTCTCCGTATTGTCCGAACATAATTGCCGGCACACTCAAAATTGCTGCCGCCATATCCACTGCAATATACGGAATCGTCGGTGCAATAACCATGTTGGTCATTGTGGACAATGCCGACAGATAGGAACCTGCGATAATGTTTCCGATTTCTTTTAATGCGGACAATTCCATTTCTGAAAAATCAGTGGTGCCCTGCTTTTCGGTTCCCATCAGACGATTTACCAGATAATGAGCGGAATCCAGTTTCAGCAAAAACATCATGCTTCCTTCAATATCCTGCTCCAATCCGAGAAAGATTCCCACAATGGTCTCTTCTTCGTCGGAAATTGCCGAGCCAAGCTGCTGCACGTTCATCAGTTTGACTTTTGGTACATTCATATTCAGTTTTAAATTTAACATATTGGCGAT
>CAKRJK010000344.1 GCA_934351705.1 uncultured Lachnospiraceae bacterium | reverse complement strand
CATCTGGTCGATGTTCTCCGGTTTTACGGTGGAGCGGATTGTTACCACGTCTTCTAAAACAGTGATGTCTTTCATGGTTTCTAACATGGCACGCATTTGTTTTGCTGCTACCGGTCCCCAGGTACCGTTTTCGATCAATGCCACGGTGCGTTTTTGATATGTCTTTGCTTTCAGATGGTTGAGGAAGTCTTCCATGCACGGGAACAGACCTCCGTCATAGGTTGCACAGGCAAGTACCATCTTATCAAAACGAAACGCATTGGCTACCGCCTGTGCCATATCGTCTCTTGATAAATCCATGAGCACTACTTTTTTTGCTCCTGCCTGTTCTAAGAACTCTTTCATCTTCTCTGCCGCGATTCTTGTGTTGCCGTGGATGGACGCGTATGCGAGCAGGATTCCCTCTTCTTCCGGCTCATAACTGCTCCATGTCAGATACTTTCCGATATAATATCCCAAATCTTCCCGCAAGATCGGTCCGTGCAGCGGTGCGATCATCTGAATGTCGAGTGTTGCGGCTTTTTTGAGTAACGCCTGTACCGGATTTCCGTATTTTCCCACGATATTGATAAAATATCTTCTCGCCTCCGGCAGCCATTCTTCTTCTGCGTCAAGGCTTCCGAATTTTCCGAAGCCGTCTGCACTGAAGAGAATTTTTTGGGACTGTTCATAAGCAACCATAACCTCCGGCCAATGTACCATCGGTGCCATAAAAAATTGCAGCGTATGTGTTCCCAGCTCTAAGGTGTCTCCCTCCGCCACGGTGATGATCCGGTCTGTGAAATCCATCGTAAAGAATTGTTTTATCATCGGAATGGTCTTTGCGTTGGTCACAATCTGCATCTTCGGGTAACGCTCTGCCAAAACCTGCACATTTGCCGCATGATCCGGCTCCATATGGGATACGATCAGATAATCCGGTTCTCTTCCCGCAAGTTCGGTATTCATTTTACGCAGCCATTCTCCGGTTGCCCTGCAGTCTACGGTATCCATAACGGCAATCTTATCATCCAATATCAGATAGGAATTATAGGATACGCCGTTTGGTATTTTGTACTGGCTCTCAAACAAATCTAAGGTCTTGTCATTTGCTCCGATGTATTTGATATGGTCTGTTAAATGTGTGTTGCTCATTTTTATTCCTCCCTTTTCCCCGCCTGTTTTTAGCGGATTCTCTCGGTAAGTCCTACTTTTTTCTGCACTTTTCTGAGTGTTTTGTTTGCATAGTATGCGGCTTTTTCATCATTCATCTTGATCATGCTTTCAATGTATGCTTTGTCTTTCATCAACTCCGCATATCTGGTCTGCAACGGTTTTAATTCCTCCGCTACCGCTTCACCAACTGCCAGTTTGAAATCTCCGTAACCTTTGCCTGCAAACTCCTGCTCGATCTCCTCGTAGCTTTTGCCTGACACGGCACTGTAAATATCCATCAGATTGCTGATTCCCGGTTTGTTTTCCGCATCATAGCGAACCTCGCTCTCGGAATCCGTGATGGCACGTTTGAATTTGCGGATGATTGTGTCGGTATCGTCCAGCAGTAAAATTGTTGCGTTCGCATTTTCATCCGATTTTGACATCTTTTTGGAAGGCTCCTGCAAACTCATGATCTTTGCGCCTTTTTTGCCGATGTACGGCTCCGGTATCGTGAATACATCTCCGTAGATGTTATTAAAACGCTCTGCAATATCTCTGGTAATCTCTAAATGCTGCTTCTGGTCTACACCGACCGGAACAACATCTGCCTGATACAGTAAAATATCGGCTGCCATCAATACCGGATATGTATAAAGTCCCGCATTGATATTATCCGCATGTTTTGCCGATTTATCCTTAAACTGCGTCATTCGGTTCAACTCACC
>CAKRJK010000343.1 GCA_934351705.1 uncultured Lachnospiraceae bacterium | reverse complement strand
AGCAGAGACAACAGGTCTTTACGGTCTGTTAGTAGCAATGCTCTTACTTTTCGTTAAACCGTTGGCAAAATAAGAAAAGCATTAGAAATGAAACGGAAAGGAGGCATACTTCTAGGCTATGACGAGATTATTTGATCTGGATTTTCAGTTGTTACATGACACTGTGCTGATGATGATATCCGTATTTTTCCTGTTTTTGGGATTGTCTTATCTGCTGTTTAACCCGGTTCGTAAGATGTTAGAGGACCGTAAGACAAAGATCAAGACAGACTTGGATACCGCAAAGACAGACAAGGAAGAAGCGGCAGCATTGAAGTCCGAGTATGATGAAAAGCTGAAAAACATAGAGAAAGAGGCAGAGCAGATTTTAAGTGAAGCCCGTCAGAAAGCGTTGAAAAACGAAGCACGTATTGTAGAGGACGCCAAAGAAGAGGCGGCAAGAATCATCAAACGTGCAAATCAGGAGGCAGAGCTTGAGAAGAAGCGTGCAATGGACGAGATGAAGCAGGAGGTTATCTCTATCGCGTCTATGATGGCGGGAAAAGTGGTAGCAGCTTCTATTGATACAACCATTCAGGATACCTTAGTGGAAGAGACATTGAGAGAGATGGGTGATTCAACATGGCAAAGTTAGTATCCAAAACATATGGGGATGCTTTATTTGAAACTGCCGTGGAGAGCAACCGTTTAGATGATTTTTCTGAGGAGGCAAAAGGCATTTTAGCTGTCCTGAGGGAGAATCAGGAGTTATCCCGGCTGATGAATCATCCGCAGATTGTAAAAGAAGAGAAGATACATCTTATTGAAAACATTTTCAAGGGAAAAGTGGCAGATGAAATGGTGGGACTTATGATTATTATCGTGGAAAAAGACCACTTTGCCCAGACAGAGAGTGTCTTAGAATATTTTATTGACAGAGTCAAAGAACACAAGAGTATAGGTACAGCCTATGTGACTTCTGCGATGGAGTTATCCGAGCAGCAGAAGCAGAGTGTTGAGCAGAGACTTTTAGAGACCACAAAATATGTATCCTTTGAGATGCATTATGATGTGGATGCCGCATTGATTGGCGGTATGGTAATCCGAATCGGAGACAGAGTCGTGGACAGCAGCATTCGTACAAAACTATACGGATTGTCCAGAGAACTTTATAATATTCCGCTCGGAATTGCAGAATAAACTAGTGAAAGTAGGTGAAGAAGTTCCATGAATTTAAGACCAGAGGAAATCAGTTCCGTCATAAAAGAGCAGATTCAACGCTATGCAGACAAACTGGAAGTAGCCGATGTCGGTACAGTTATTCAGGTAGCAGATGGTATTGCTCGTATTCATGGCCTTGAGAACGCAATGCAGGGAGAGCTTTTAGAGTTTCCCGGTGAAGTATATGGAATGGTGTTAAACCTTGAAGAAGATAATGTAGGTGCCGTATTGCTCGGTGACCGCAGGAATATCAATGAAGGGGATACCGTAAAGACAACCGGAAGAGTGGTAGAGGTTCCGGTAGGTGACGCGATGATAGGTCGTGTTGTCAATGCATTAGGTCAGCCGATTGACGGCAAGGGACCGATTGAAACCACAAAACATCGTCAGATTGAGAGAGTGGCATCCGGTGTTATCTCCAGAAAATCAGTAGATACCCCGTTACAGACGGGTATCAAAGCGATCGATTCCATGGTACCTATCGGAAGAGGTCAGCGTGAGTTGATCATCGGTGACCGTCAGACAGGAAAGACAGCGATCGCGATTGATACAATCATCAATCAAAAAGGTCAGAATGTAAAATGTATTTATGTTGCAATCGGACAGAAAGCATCTACCGTTGCATCCATTGTAAATACATTAGAAGAGTTTGGTGCGATGAGTTATACC
>CAKRJK010000342.1 GCA_934351705.1 uncultured Lachnospiraceae bacterium | reverse complement strand
ATTGAAAAGTCATAAGTGCGGCAGTACTTTTGAAAGGTTTTCCATGAAGAAAAAAAGCAGTAAGGTTATCAAATACCGCAAACCCATTAAAATCAATATCGGGATGGTCATATTCGGGATTATTTTGATCTACGTGATCTTTAATGTGTTTTCTTATTTTACCAAGAAGCATATTGCCGTTTATGAGGTTTCACAGGGAACGATTGCAACGAATCATACCTATCGGGGACTGATTGTCCGCAGCGAGCAGGTTGTAACGGCAGAGCGTGACGGTTACGTGACCTATTTTCTGAAGGACGGTTCAAAAGCGGGGGCAAAGACTCCGGTGTATAGTCTGGATGCGACCGGAGACGTATCCTCACAGATCGAGGAGGCAAAGGCGGATACCACCCTGTTGACGGAGGAGAATTATCAGGATATTGAAAATGAGGTAAATACGTTTACAAGCACGTTTCAAAGCCAGAATTTTTACAGTGTCTATTCGTTCAAAGACGATATTAATGCACGTCTTATGGAGATGCAGAACAGCCATGCGTTAGAAAACCTCGATGCGAGCAGTATGGGAAAAAGTTTTTCGGTATGTTATGCAAACACACCGGGGATCGTGGCATATTATCTCGACGGATACGAGCAGGCAACGGTGGATTCCCTGACACCGGAAATGTTTGACGAAAATCAGTATCAAAAGACGAATCTAAAGGAGCAGGAGTCCGTTCAGACAGGAGCACCGGTCTATAAAGTGGTTACGGATGAGAACTGGAACATTGTCTTTCAAATATCGGACAGCCTGTCAGAGAAGCTGAAGGACAACAATACCATTGAAATCTTATTTAAAGACGACGGAAATAAGGTGTGGGCATATTATAATATTTTGAAAATCGACGGGGATTCCTATTTGAACCTGCAACTGAGAACGTCTATGCTCCGGTTTGTAAACCAGCGTTTTATTGATATTGAATTGCTGCTGGATGACGCGCAGGGATTGAAGATTCCGAATACCGCCATCACCAAAAAGACGTTTTGCATTATTCCGAAAGAGTATTTTGTAAAAGGCGGAGATTCGCAGAAAGAGGGCTTGCTGCTCTCCTCAAAAGGAAAAAAAGGAACGGTATCTGAATTTATTACGCCGACTGTTTTTTACGAAAAGGACGGTCAGTACTATGTCGATCCGAATGAAGTGCCAAAAGGTACGATGATCCGGAAACCGGATTCCAACGCGACCTATACGGTTCAAAAAAACAAGAAATTAAAAGGTGTTTACAACATCAACAAAGGATACGCCGTATTCAAACAGATTGATGTTTTATATCAAAATGAAGAATATTCCATCTTGAAAAAGGGAACCGATTACGGAGTGGCTCTTTACGACCACATTGCATTAAAAGGTGACTCTGTCAAGGAAGATGATTTGATAAACTAGTCAGATAGGAGTGAGTGAATTGTTAAAGGAAAATTTGACAAACGTAGAAAACAACATTAAAAAGGCGTGTGAGCGGGCAGGGCGAAACAGGGACGAAGTAACTTTGATTGCCGTGAGCAAGACAAAACCGGTCGAGATGCTTTCTGAAATCTATGCGGAAGGCGTTCGTGATTTCGGGGAAAACAAGGTGCAGGAGCTCTGCGAGAAGTTTGAAGTCATGCCAAAAGACATCCGCTGGCACATGATTGGCCATTTACAGAGAAACAAGGTCAAATATGTGGTGGATAAAGCCGTTTTGATCCACTCGGTCGATAGTGTGCGTCTGGCAGAGGAGATCAGCAAGGAGGCAGTCAAACGAAATCTGACGGTGGATATTTTAGTAGAGGTCAATATTGCAAACGAAAGCACAAAATTCGGCGTCAAAAATGAGGAGGCAATCGCAATGATTAAAG
>CAKRJK010000341.1 GCA_934351705.1 uncultured Lachnospiraceae bacterium | reverse complement strand
GGTTAAAAGAAAGAGCTTCCATCTTTTTAGTCACTCTAAAGAATGAACGCCAAATAAGGGCAACAGGCATTTCCCAAAACTCGCAAGCTCAAACATTGGAAAATGCCTGTTTTATTTGTCTTATCATTCTTAAGATTGACACAAAAGATTCCAGAATCTTTCTTTTAACCCTACCGCCCATGCACCCGAAATGCGATACGGCGGCGGGGAACATCGTTGTTCTATGCGAAAAGGAATTATCGGGAAGTAATATGCCCAACATTCTTGATAAGAATCGAGATACTCCCGTCCTCATTGGTAATAAACTCAATACTATCACCGTTGCGGTACTGTTCCATCGGAATCTTAATTTCCACCCCTGTGTCTGTCGAGAGACACTGTTTTTCGTATTTTCGCATTGTGGTGGCATTCTGAGGTGTGATCTGTGCCTCCTCCATGTGATATTTCTCTAATTTTTCATGGACCTCCTCTTTAAATTCCGGTTTCTCGCGAAAGACCTCATCAATAATTTCGGGAACATGAAGACAGCCGTCCTCTTCTAATTTGGTGTGGATAATCTGCTTGGTGTCCATCTGAATCTCGTATTGCTCATCCTCGTCATAATACTTTTTCTGGACCGAGTCAATCGCCTTTGTGACAATGGCAAGCTGACTTTTGGAACTGAGCGAGCCGGAACATTCCAGAAAGAGGGTAGAAAAATAATTCGTCTTTACTCCGTTTACATCATACTTTTTCTCAATCAGCCATATGGAAGAATCCTCCAGATTGATGATCGCAGCTTCGCTTAGACGCTGTGATTCTGTCGGAAGGATGGCTTTGAATTTGATAATATCGTTCGTGTTTCCGAAAGCGTCCGAATCCGTGTGGTGTGTGTAAGAACTCTTATAGTTCATCTTCAAGAGGGCAAGGTACGGAATTTCGTCTGCGACAAAACGGCAAACAAGAAAATCCGCCTGCGGAATGTCAATATTCTGGTTCATAATCGTAAAAAGATGTTCCGAAATCCGCTGGCTCACCTCCACAAAATTGTCCTCTCTTAATTCGGACAAGATCTTGTATACCAACGATTCTTCTTCGTGAAAGTGGCAGGTCTTGATGTCATCGCCGGATACAATCTTATAGATGTGTTCTTTTACAAAGTCACCGAAATCCGAGCCGCACTCCAGTTCCGTGTCCGAGAGTACCGGCATTCCGACGGTGGAATCCAAGATATGTACAATCATGTTTTTTAAATAAATATGTTCTTTTTCTATCATAAGTTTCTCCTTGTGTATGTGTCAAAATTTAAATACAGTGTAACATGAAATGAACAAATTTACATTATCCGATTTTGTAATTCACGATGCAGGAGGCGGAAAAATATGGTGTCGCAGGTAGCACAATCGACATAAAAGTGCTACAATAAGACGTTGTATGAATTTTTAAAAAAGAGGACATTTTAATAGACATGAAGAAGTTATTGGTTTATCTAAAAGATTATAAAAAAGAAAGTATTTTAAGCCCGTTATTCAAGCTGTTTGAGGTCTGTTTTGAGCTGTTCGTGCCTCTTGTGATGGCTGCGATCATTGACCGGGGAATCGCAAACAGGGATAAGGCATATGTCATGAAAATGGGAGGTCTTTTGACGGCGTTGGCAGTCATCGGTCTGATCTGCGCGTTGACAGCCCAGTATTTTGCGGCAAAGGCAGCAGTCGGATTTGCGGCAAAACTCCGCCATGCGTTGTTTTCCCATATTCAGGGATTATCGTTTAGCGAGCTGGATGAGGCGGGAAGTGCGACGCTGATCACCAGAATGACCAGTGATGTCAATCAGGTGCAGTCGGGAGTCAATATGGTACTGCGTTTGTTTTTGCGTTCTCCGGTCGTGGTATTCGGTGCAATGATCATGGCATTTACCATTGATGTCAAGGCAGC
>CAKRJK010000340.1 GCA_934351705.1 uncultured Lachnospiraceae bacterium | reverse complement strand
GTTGGAAGTGCTTCGCACCTCGTTTGAAAAACTAAAAGAGCTGGCATATGTGCATGCAGGTCCGGCAGTCATAGAGGTGTTCGGTGAGAAGCCGTTTGAGCCGAAGAATAAGGCGGCAAACGCACACTATACCGAGAGCCAGCAGCAGTTAAATGTCTACTATGCAAATATGGCGGGACAGATTACCAATGAATATATCAAGGGGGATGAACGCAGCTTTACGATCATCGCCTATCCGCTTCCGACAATCGGTGCTCAATTTGAGGAAATTTTTGCGGAGACAGTCAAATTAAACACATTGGATTACAAACTGTATCAGGATATGCAGCAGAAAATCATCGACGTGTTAGATTCCGGCGAGCGGGTTCATGTTCTGGGCAGCAACGGCAATAAAACAGATCTGACCGTTCAGCTCTATCGGTTGAAGAATCCTCAAAAAGAAACGATTTTTGAGAACTGTGTAGCGGATGTCAACATTCCGGTGGGTGAGGTATTCACCTCTCCGGTATTAAAGGGAACAAACGGTGTACTTCACGTATCCCAAGTATACTTGAATGAATTGAACTTCTTAAATCTTGAATTAACTTTTAAAGATGGAATGATCACAGATTATTCCTGCACAAATTTCGAGACGGAGGAAGAGAACCGCAAGTACATCCGTGAGAACGTGTTAAAACATCATGATACACTTCCGATGGGAGAATTTGCAATCGGAACCAACACAACCGCTTACCGTATGGCAAGAGATTATGACATTGCGGCAAAATTACCGATCCTGATTGCGGAAAAGACAGGACCGCACTTTGCAGTCGGAGATACCTGTTATTCGCATATGGAAGATATGAGCCTGCATAATCCGGACGGAAAAGAGATTGTGGCAAAAGAGAACGAAGTTGCGGCACTTCGCAAAGAGGATCAGAGTAAGGCATATTTTAACTGCCATACAGACATCACGATCCCGTATGACGAGCTGGGCAGCATTACCGTGCTTCGTGCTGACGGAACAAGTGAGGAGATTATCCGTGACGGTAGATTTGTGGTTGCAGGATGCGAGGAATTGAATAAGCCGTTGGATAAATAAAACATGCATTTAATTAAAGGAGGATTTAATAATGGCAACAGTTGGTATTGTAATGGGAAGCGATTCGGATATGCCGGTTATGGCAAAGGCAGCCGAGATGTTGGATAAATTCGGGATTGATTATGAGATGAAGATTATCTCCGCTCACAGAGAACCGGATATTTTCTTTGAGTGGGCAAAAGGCGCCGAAGCAAGAGGAATCAAGGTGATCATTGCGGGAGCGGGAAAAGCGGCTCATCTTCCGGGAATGTGTGCAGCGTTATTTCCGATGCCGGTCATTGGCATTCCGATGAAAACATCCGATTTGGGCGGTATGGATTCCTTGTATTCGATCGTGCAGATGCCAAGCGGTATTCCGGTAGCGACGGTTGCGATTAACGGAGGACAGAATGCAGGAATTCTTGCAGCCAAGATGCTGGCAACTTCAGATACGGCATTGTTGCAGAAGTTGAAGGAGTATAGCGAAGAGATGAAGGATCAGGTGGTTGAAAAGGATACGAAGCTGCAGGAGGTGGGGTATCGGGATTACCAATAATCACCCATACCGTTTGTTCGCCGTGGCACTTCGCGGAAAAGGGCTGTCGGATTTGGACAGGGCGGGAACTTTTTAGCGGCAGTAAATAGACGTCCGTGCAAACGTAATCAAACCGCCGTATCAGAAACTCGACACTTGCGTGTCTCAAACAGTCTGATACGGCGGTTACGTTATGCCCGGGCGTCTATTAACTGCCACACAAAAGTTGTTTACAGCATTTGTATGTTGTGGGCTTTGGTTTCCTGCATGACTTCTTCCGGCCACATGGAGGACTGGACTTCTCCGATGTGTGCTTTTCGCAGGAAG
>CAKRJK010000339.1 GCA_934351705.1 uncultured Lachnospiraceae bacterium | reverse complement strand
GTCTGATATGACGGTTACATTTATCCGAACTTCTATATAAATGCCACACAAAAGTTCTCGAACATGTCTTAAAGAAAGGGACATCCCCCGGACAGTTCTTCTATCTGGCTTTATAGATAACTCATTAGTCGATACGCTCATCCCCCCAGAAGAACAACGCAATAGTTCCCGGTCCGGTATGACTTCCAATCGTAGTACCGATATTATTAATCACAACCTTCCCATTCAAATTCGGGAAAGTCTCCTCCACTAAATCCGCAACCTTGCGAGCATCCTCATAGAAGGCAGATTGGGAAATATAGCATTTTCCGGAATAGTTGACGCCATCCTGTGCGTGCTCCTGCATTCTCTCTACGATTGTTTTAATCACTTTCTTTTTGGTACGCACTTTGCTGCGAGGGATCAATCTTCCGAGATTGTCCATGTTTAAAAGCGGGCAGATGTTGAGCATATTTCCAATCATACCCTCGGTCTTGGTTACTCGTCCGCCTTTGATATAGAAAGTCAGGTCGGTGGAGAAGAACCAGTGATGAAGACGTAATTTGTTTGCCTCAACCCAATCGTGAACCTCATCAATGCTCTTGCCCTCGTCACGCAGATCAGCGAGCTTATCCATGATCAATCCGTAACCGGAAGAAGCACCGAGAGAATCTACGATGTAAATTTTGCGGTCAGGATAACGCTCCTGTAAATTGGAACGTGCGATATTTGCGGAGTTGATACTGCCGGAAATTCCCGAGGAAAGTGTAACGTGTAAAATATCCAAACCCTGCTTTAAAAAGTTCTCAAAGTATTCTTCGTACTCTTCTGCATTTACCTGGGAAGTCTTGGTATCCGCACCATTTGCCATTGCTTTATAAAACTCGTCAAACGGAATGGATTGTCCCAAATCGTCAGGATACTGTTTGCCGTCTAATTCATAGTGAAAACAGATATAAGAAATATCTCTGCTTTGGAAGTGTTCTGCTGAAAGGTCTGCTGTGGAGCAGCAACTGAGAATGTATTTTTGCATATTGTTTTATTCCTCTTTCTTTCTATATTATAAACCTAAGGTAAGTATATTCTAAAAAGGAAGGATACGCAACAATTTTTTGCACGGTAATGTAATCCGCAAAAGATAGATGTCTCTTTGCCGGGAATTTTATAAAAGTCTGAAATTATACCAATCCACACCGAAAATGTATTTCCGATACAGGGGGTGTAGGGGAGAAGTTTTGCAGATGTCAGGTTGTTTTATCTTACAAATTATGGTAAAATATATTGGACAAAATTGAGAAAATGCAAAGGTATTTGTGTTTTCCGAACGGCGAAATGATTAAGTGGGCTATGCTCACGATATATCGGATGAAAAAAGATAAGAGGAGGTTTTACAGACATGAACAAAATACTTACAAAAGCATTGTCATGCGTTCTGGTATTATTGTTGGTGGTAGGAATGGTTCCGATCACAGCACATGCCGCAGACAATGAGAACTGGGCAGATTTTGCAGCAACAGCTTATGAGGGAGGAAGCGGTACAAAGGATGATCCGTATCAAATAGCAACCCCTGAGCAGTTAGCGAAGCTTGCAGTGGATACCAATTCAGGAGTAGTGGGACGTGTTCCGGAAAGCAAGGATTATTTTATACTTACGCAAAATATTGATTTGGCAGGCAAACTCTGGACACCGATAGGATCTCAGATGGGAAATAACAGCATGTCTTCATTTTGCGGACACTTTGACGGAAATGACAAGACAATCTTCAATATGACTGTTGATATGAGAGGAAGAACTCCGGGTGGCGTTACACCTTCAGGCTTATTTGGAGCAATTGTAGCGGCACATTCCGATTATACAATCCGGAATGTGAATATCAAAGATGCGACCGTGTATGCTGCTAAAAGCAGAGATACTTCACTGGATGACTATGTCAATGCAGCGGGAACTTTGGTAGG
>CAKRJK010000338.1 GCA_934351705.1 uncultured Lachnospiraceae bacterium | reverse complement strand
ACGGTACGCTTGACAGTATGGGAAAGCCCGATCTGTTAAAAGACGCGGCAAAGGCGGCAGATATTTTACAGCAGAAGATCAAGGAACAAAAAAAGATCCGAATTATCGGTGATTATGATATAGATGGAATTATGTCAACCTACATATTGCTCAGTGCCATCCAACATCTGGGAGGAGTGGCAGATACAGAGCTGCCGGACAGGATCAAGGACGGATACGGCGTCAATGAACAACTGATTGAACAGGCAATTTCAGACGGTGTCGACACGATTATCACCTGTGACAACGGAATTGCGGCAAAAAAAGAACTGGAGTCGGCAAAAGAAAAAGGACTTACGGTGATTGTTACCGACCACCACGAGATTCCCTTTGAGGAAACGAACGGCAGCAAAAAATACCGGATTCCGCAGGTAGACGCAGTCGTTGATCCGAAGCAGAAAGATTGTACCTATCCATATAAGGAAATCTGCGGAGCGGTAGTCGCTTGGAAAGTGATACAGCTTTTATATAGGAAGATGAATGAAAAAACGGACGCAGCCGAAGCGTTTATGGAATATGCAGCATTTGCAACCGTAGGTGATGTGATGGATCTGCGGGATGAAAACCGCATTCTGGTAAAGGAAGGGTTAAAACGCCTGAATCAGACAACCAATCTTGGGTTAAAAACATTGATCAAAGAAAATCAGTTGGAGGACACAACCATCAAGGCATATCACATCGGATTTATCTTAGGTCCGTGTCTCAATGCCAGCGGAAGACTGGATACGGCGAAAAAAGCCTTGAAATTACTCTGTGAAACGGACGAACTGAAAGCGACGGCACTTGCAAAAGAGCTGACAGAATTAAACACCGTCCGAAAAGAACTGACCAGAGCAGGCGTGGAGCAGGCAAGGGAGCAGATCAGAACCTCTGCATGGCAGGAACAAAAAGTCTATGTCATTTATCTTCCCGATTGTCATGAGAGCATTGCGGGTATTATCGCGGGAAGAATCCGCGAGGAGTATTACAGACCGGTGTTTGTATTGACAAAGGCAAACGAGGGCGTAAAAGGTTCGGGGCGTTCTGTTGAGAACTATTCGATGTACGAGGAGCTTTGCAAGTGCGAACACTTATTGGATAAATTCGGCGGACATCCGATGGCGGCAGGGCTTAGTATGCAGGAGAAAAATATTGAGCAATTGCGTCTGGAACTGAACCGGAATACAAAATTGCAGGATTGCGATATCCAGCCGGTCATTCGTTTTGATGCGGTCTTAGATCCGAAGGATTGGAATATGGACAGGATCAACCAGTTGGGCAGATTAGAGCCTTTTGGAAAAGGCAACGAAAAACCGATCTTTGCAGCAAAAAATCTGCGTGTGGAAAGAGTCAGAAGAATGGGAAAGACGAACAATGTGCAGAGGATGACGCTGGTTGATGGCGAGGGATATTCCTGCGAAGCCGTTTATTTCGGTGATACAGATGTCATAGAACACAAAAACGCAAGGATTCTTTACTATCCGCAGATCAATACTTATCAGGGGATTGACAGCATTCAATTTGTCATTTCCCGGATTTTTCAGTAAAATGTTGTGGTTTGTTTTGCGGGTACGGTATAATTAGGTGAAAGCGAGGAACAAAATTGAAACATATACTTTTGGTGGATGACAATATCACAAGTTTGAAGCAGGCGGCGGCTCTTTTGCGGGATGCCTACAAGGTGACGATGGTAAAGTCGGGACAGCAGGCGTTGGAATTTCTGGAAAAATACACACCGCACCTGATTCTGCTGGATATTGAAATGCCGGATATGGATGGATTTGAGACCATTCAAAGAATTAAATTAGACGAACGTTTTCGAAAAATCCCCGTTATCTTTCTGACGGGAAATCACGATACGGCAACAGAGACAAAAGGATTTGAATGCGGAGCGGCGGATTTTATTACCAAGCCATACTCACAGGAGGTCATGCTCCACAGGAT
>CAKRJK010000337.1 GCA_934351705.1 uncultured Lachnospiraceae bacterium | reverse complement strand
GGATATTCCGCTGTGGCTTTCGCAGCTTACGGACAGTATGCGCCTTAAAGAAAATTTTACAAAAGGAATGGAACAGGCGGTAGAGGTGGAACTAAAAGAGGGCTTATGTGTTCCGATGGGAACAAACCTGATTTTTTCCTGCAAAGAGATACCGGAATTAAAGGTTGCGGCGGAGATATGCGAAGATTTGTGGACACCGAATCCGCCGAGCATTTCCCATGCCCTAGCGGGAGCAACCGTGATTGCAAATCTCTCCGCGTCAGACGAGATTACGGGCAAAGATATTTACCGCAGGGATTTGGTCAAAGGACAGGCGGCAAGACTGTTGTGCGGATATATTTACGCAAGTGCGGGAGAAGGAGAGTCTACGCAGGATGTCGTGTACTCCGGTCATAATCTGATCGCGGAAAACGGTACGCTCTTAGCGGAGGCAAACCGTTTTGAGGCAGGCATCATCTGTTCGGAGATCGATGTGCAGCGCCTTGTGTCCGAGCGAAGAAAAATGAACACCTTTGAAATCAACACCGCAGGCTATCAAAAGATAGACTTCTCATTGAAAACAGAGCCGACAGAACTGACCAGATTTATTGATCCGGCACCGTTCGTTCCGTCGGACAAACACAACCGTGATAAACGCTGTGAGGAGATTTTGGCGATTCAGGCAAACGGCTTGAAAAAACGGCTTGCCCACACGGGTTGTCAGAGTGTTGTTGTGGGAATTTCGGGAGGACTCGATTCCACACTGGCACTTCTTGTTGCGGTAAAAGCATTTGATCTGCTTGGGATTCCGAGAAACAGGATTACAGCCGTTACCATGCCGGGATTCGGCACAACGGACAGAACTTATGACAATGCACTGCATCTGATTGAGTGTCTCGGAGCGGAATTTGTGGAAGTGTCCATCGTCGATGCGGTAAAAACACATTTCCGCGACATCGGACAGGATGAGAATGTGCATGATGTCACATACGAAAATTCACAGGCAAGAGAGCGGACACAGATTTTGATGGACATTGCCAATAAAAAAGGCGGACTTGTCATCGGAACGGGAGATATGTCAGAACTTGCATTGGGCTGGGCAACCTATAACGGCGATCATATGTCGATGTATGCAGTCAACAGCTCTGTGCCAAAGACTCTGGTGCGACATCTGGTGCGTTACTATGCGGATACCTGTGAAAATCCAAAATTAGCCGAGGTATTATATGATGTATTAGACACTCCGGTAAGTCCGGAACTGCTTCCGCCGGAGGACGGAAAGATTGCACAAAAGACAGAAGATATTGTAGGACCGTATGAGCTGCATGATTTTTATCTTTACTATCTGTTGCGTTTCGGATACAGTCCGAAGAAAATCTATCGTCTGGCAAAGCTGGCATTTGACGGGGTATATGAGGATGAAGTCATTCAGAAATGGCTGAAGATTTTTGTGAGAAGATTTTTCTCCCAGCACTTTAAACGCTCCTGTCTGCCGGACGGACCGAAGGTCGGAACCGTCGCGGTATCTCCGAGAGGCGATTTAAGAATGCCGAGCGACGCTGCCTCTGCTCTTTGGATGGCAGACATAGACAAGGACATATAAGACAGCCGCCATCAAAAAAGCGGTGATCACATCAAAGAAAGAATGTTGTTTTAAGAACATGGTAGAGAGAATGATGCTCGTACAGAGAATGAACGAGAGGATTTTTCCAAAGCCATGTTCTTTTAAATGGCTGCTTTTTTGAAAGGCAATGTGAATGCCGATGGAGTTATAGACATGGATACTCGGAAAAAGGTTGGTCGGAGTATCCGTCTGATAAAGCCATTTGACAAGGTCGGTAAACACATTGTCTCTGGCAAAGGTCTGCGGTCTTAAATCATGTCCGTTCGGATAGATTGTGGACACGATTAAAAAGATGGTCATGCCCGAGATCAGAAAGACACACAGCCTGTAAAATTCCTTTGTATCTTTAAAAAAGAAATATCC
>CAKRJK010000336.1 GCA_934351705.1 uncultured Lachnospiraceae bacterium | reverse complement strand
GCGTGGGAATCAACATATTTGGGAAAGGTCTTTCCGGCAAGGATATGATTGCAGGGATCGGTGTGGGAATGCTGTGCCTTTTCATAGCAAAGGTCACAAATGAGGAGATTGGTTACGGAGACGGATGGATTTTGTGTACGACAGGGATTTACCTGGGCGGCAGGGAAAATCTTGTGCTGTTTTTTACGGCAAGCATAGCTGCCGCAGTATATGCGGTTGTTTTGCTTGCGGTATGTAAAAAAGAAAAAAAGACAGAGATTGCGTTTGTTCCGTTTTTGTTTGCGGTACATATGGCAGAGATGGGAAGGTGTTTGCTTTGCACATAAAAAAGAAGGGAAGTTATACCGTGGAGGCGGCAATGATCCTGCCGGTCATCTTATTTGCGGTGATAAAGGGCTTGACTTTGGGGATACAGCTTTGTGAGGAAGTTGGGGAAAGTGCAAACTATTCCGAAAGATTGCAAGAGCTTCGGGCGGTAGATATTTTTTACGGAATATCAGAATTAGAAAATTTCTGGGGGAATTGACATGAAAGTAGATTATCGAAGAACATGGAATCAAAGTTATATGATTTTGAAGGAAGTTGAACAATATCAGGAGTATGAAATAAGAATGTTCGAGTATAATGAAATGGATGGGTTTTTGCCGTTAGAGGTATTTGTGGAGGACGGGGAGATTCATTTCGGATATGAGATTACGGGAAAGCAGACTTTGGGGGATTTGTTGGAGCAGCAGGAGGTTGAAAAGGACTTGCTAAGAAAAATCCTGTGTGAGTGCATTCACATATGCAGAGTTGCGGAACGCTATCTATTAGACGAAAACAGAATCTTATTAAATGTAGATTATATATTTTTGGACAATAAAAGTCAAAAATTGCACTTTTGTTATCTGCCGGGAAGAGACGGAAATCTGAAAAAAAGTTTTCGCCAGCTCATGGAGGAGTTGTTACAAAAGGTAAATCACGAAAAGGAAGAGAATGTGAGGATCGCATATGAGCTTTATGAGAGAACAACGGAAGATAATTACAGCTTGTTGGATTTGCAAGCGGTATTTTACGAGCGTTCAGAGATCATGTTGTGTGAAAGAGATAAGAACTTAGACAGGGAAGAAAAAGAAGATAAAATAAGTCCGGATATTGCAGAGCCGATATTGCCAAAACAAGCGAAAACCCCCGTATTTAAAGGGAAAATCCAAATCAAAAAGGAAGTGGTGCTATCCGAGGTAAAAGGCGGATTCCAAAAGTGGATCGACGCAAAAAAGCAGGGTATTTCCTATCATCCAAACAGGCAGAGCCAAGAACAGGAGTTTTCAGAGACACCGGAGGAGCTTCCCCAAGAGGAACAGGCGAAGCTGTTATATCTCGGACAGGGCGAGGAAGAGGATTTTTTGATAGACTCAGACAAATTCTGGATAGGTACACAGGGTGGAGGAGCGAATGCACAGCTTGGCTCACAGGCATTAGAAAAGATTCATGCAAAGCTGGAGAAGAAAAAAGACGGTTATTATATAGAGGACATGAATACCGCGAACGGAACGATGCTTAACGGGGAACTTCTGGCATATAAAGATACCAGAAGGCTGCAAAACGGTGACCGAATTACCTTTGCGGATGTTTCATACAGATTCTTGACTTTTTAAATTAAGAGTATAATATAAATAAGTGTGAAAATACATAACAGCGAGAGGAAAAAGCCATGAAAAAAATAGTTTTAACCGGCGGAGGAACAGCAGGACATGTAACACCGAATATTGCGTTGCTCCCTAAATTAAAGGAAGCAGGATATGAGATATACTATATCGGTTCTTATGAGGGAATCGAGAGAAAGCTGATTGAGTCATACGGGATTCCGTATTACGGAATATCATCAGGAAAATTAAGAAGATATTTTGACCTTAAAAACTTTTCAGATCCGTTTAAAGTATTAAAGGGATACGGTCAGGCAATCAGCATTTTGAAAAAGTTAAAACCTGA
>CAKRJK010000335.1 GCA_934351705.1 uncultured Lachnospiraceae bacterium | reverse complement strand
TCACGATGATGGTCTCATATCCCTCTTTTGCAAATGCCCATGTACAGTGTACGGAGCAGAAGTCGAACTCAATACCCTGTCCGATACGGATTGGACCGGAGCCGAGTACCAGTACCTTTTTCTCCGGATGTGTTTCCTCTGCCTCGTTTTCACTTCCGAAACAGGAATAGTAATATGGGGTACTCGCCTCAAACTCTGCCGCACAGGTATCTACCATCTTGAATGCGGCAACGATACCGTTTTCATAACGCAAATCGCGGATTTCTTCTTCTGTTTTTCCTGTCAATGCTGCGATCACATTGTCAGGGAACTCGATTCTCTTTGCTTCTTTTAATAAGTCTGCTGTCAGTTCCTCTTCCCGCAGACGTGTTTCCATCTCGGTCAAAATGGCAATCTTGTCAATAAACCATTTATCTATCATTGTAATCTCATGAATGGTATCATAAGAAACACCGCGTCGCAGTGCCTCCGCAATCACCCAGATTCTTCTGTCATCTACAACATTCAGCTGTTTTATCAGCTCTTCGTCACTCAGGTCACTGAAATCATAAGACATCATAGAGTCTACGTGCTGCTCTAAGGAACGGATTGCTTTCATCAATGCTCCCTCGAAGTTTGTACAGATACTCATAACTTCTCCGGTTGCTTTCATCTGTGTTGTCAGTGTTCTCTTTGCCGTGATAAATTTGTCAAACGGCAATCTTGGGATTTTTACGACACAGTAGTCTAACATCGGCTCAAAACTTGCGTAAGTTTTTCCTGTAATCGCATTCTTGATTTCGTCCAAAGTGTATCCCAACGCGATCTTTGCCGCCACTTTTGCGATCGGATAACCCGTCGCTTTAGATGCTAACGCGGAAGAACGTGACACACGAGGATTTACCTCGATAACACAGTATTCAAAAGTCGTCGGATGAAGTGCGTACTGCACGTTACATCCGCCTGTAATGTTTAATTCGGAAATAATATTTAACGCAGAGGTACGAAGCATCTGGTATTCCTTGTCACCGAGCGTCTGTGACGGTGCTACGACAATGGAATCTCCCGTGTGAACGCCGACCGGATCAATGTTTTCCATATTACATACGGTAATGCAGTTGCCTGCCGCATCTCTCATTACCTCGTACTCGATCTCTTTCCAGCCTGCAATACAACGCTCTACCAAAACCTGACCTACACGGCTAAGACGCAGTCCGTTTGATAAGATGTCAATTAATTCTGTCTCATTATGTGCGATTCCGCCGCCGCTTCCTCCTAATGTGTAAGCAGGACGAAGCACGACCGGATAACCGATGGTATTGGTAAACTTGATACCGTCCTCTACATTCTCTACAACGAGAGAGGCTGCTACCGGTTCATGAATCTTTTCCATTGTCTCTTTGAATTCCAAACGGTCCTCCGCACGTCTGATGGTTTCCGCTGTCGTTCCGATCAAACGCACTCCGTTTTTCTCCAAAAATCCCGACTCTGCCAGTTCCATTCCGAGATTCAGTCCTGCCTGACCTCCCAAAGTCGGAAGTACGCTGTCCGGTTTTTCTTTTAAAATAATCTGCTCTAACACTTTTGCTGTGAGCGGCTCGATATAAACCTCATCGGCAATCTCTTTGTCTGTCATGATCGTTGCCGGGTTAGAATTAACTAACACAACTTCGATTCCCTCTTCTTTTAAAGAACGGCAAGCCTGTGTTCCCGCATAATCAAATTCGGCTGCCTGTCCGATTACAATAGGACCGGAACCGATAACTAATACTTTCTTAATATCCTGATTCTTTGGCATTACTGGTTCCCTCCCATCATTGTGATAAATCTATCGAATAAATATGCACTGTCCTGCGGTCCCGGACAAGCCTCCGGGTGGAACTGTACCGTAAAAATATTCTTTCCTATATACTTCAATCCCTCATTTGTACTGTCATTTACATTGGTAAATGCCGGTACTGCAACCTTTTCGTCTAATGTGTCGGTATCTACGG
>CAKRJK010000334.1 GCA_934351705.1 uncultured Lachnospiraceae bacterium | reverse complement strand
ACGTTCTACAATCCAATCCGTCATATCACTTGTGAATTTGGCCATGTCGCTGTCTGTTATGGTATAAGTATCCGTTCCACTTGCAAATGCTGCCAGGTTATCTTCTGAGATTTTGCTCGTCGCAACACCAACACCAATCTCGGCATCTTCGCCCAATTCACCCGTTATCTGTATCCCGCTGTCAGCACTGCTTAGATATACGTTTTTCGGTTCGCCTGCACTGCCGTAGTAACCACGATCTGTGTTGCCGCTAATCTTTGCGTTTCCGCTAAGTTTGAGCGTACCATTCGTTCCTCCATGCTGAACATTCACCCCTGCACCGACAGTTGCGGTATTATCGGTAATACTTCCGCCACTCATGGTAAAGGTTCCATGCTGATATTGTACACCACGGCTATTCTTTGTAATTTCACCGCCTGTTATATTGAGGTCACCTATACTGTATATACCTATTCCGTAGTTGCCTGTAATTTTACCGCCTGATATATTGACTGTTCCATAACTATCAATTGCACCTCTATCACTCATGCTGTCATTCTTGCTTATGATACCGCCCTTCATATCAAGCTTTCCCGTAAGCAAAACGGCAATGCCGTTCGTGCCACTTCCATTATTTCTGACAGCACTTCCGTCCTGCATTTCCATAGCAACCCCAGGGGAAGGCCTACCCGAATAGCCCGAACCTATCTGTATTGCAGCCTTCGCATTATTCTTTGTCGATAATGTTGAACATTTACAATTTTCAACAATTGCTCCGTTACCCAAAGTGAGCGTCACTCCGGAACTGGTTCCACTAAGTACAACAACTGCCGATTCTTCCGCTGTAACATTCTTGTTTCCATCTATCGTAATGTTTGTTAAGGTAAGCGGTGTATTGAACCTTTGCAATTTGAGCATCGCACCTGTATATGAATCACCTCTTATCAGCTTTGCGGAATTTTCACCGCGGATTGTCACAGCTTTCGGTTTACTAGATGAACCGCCGCTAGGTGTCAATTCCTCTGTGATTGTTATATCATTGAGTACATTGATTTTTGTTAATGCACTCTTAGCGGATACATCTAATGCTGTTTTTAACTCATCCAGCGTTCTTACATCTTTGGTGTCTTTCGGTGCAACCCTTACATATGCACATTTCGATGCCGCTGAAGGCACACTGCCTTCTATTGGAGTCGCATCTTCCTCGCTGGTACCGTACGCACATCTTACATTCGTGTATGACGAAGTGGTTATGCTCCTCACCTGTATAACCTCTGTGCCTTGTGCTGTCACGGTAGCTCCGGCTGCAACTTTAAGTGACTGTTGTCCATCCTTTGCTTTGATTGCCGAACCAAATGCATTTTTTACAGATAGCACAGTATCTTCACCGGAGATTGTGACCATTCCGTCCTTTGACTGAAATGTTTCGTGATCGGTCGGTGCCGAACCTGCGTAAGTCTCGTTTTCTACCGCCTTTACACTTACCGCTGCTCCATCTTTAATCGTAATATTCTTTGAGGCATACAGGCTATTGAACGACAAGTTGTCATATTTCTTTATCTGATTTGTTATGTCTAATTTTCCCTTGCCGCTAATCGTAAGACTTCCATTTTCTACATAAATTCCTTTGCCTTCCGCACCCGAAACGCTAAGACGTTGTTCGATTTGATTTTCTCCCTCTAATACTACGTTCAAATCGCCGTCTGCATAAATTATCGTTGTAGACTTCTCCCCACCAATCGATATGTTCAAATCCCGCAACGTAAGTGTATGCGTGGTCGGATCATACTTGGCATTATAATCCGCTTCACTGCCGCTGAGTTGTGTTGACCTGTTTTTCCAATAAGTAGTCTCTTGCGAAGATACCATCTCCACCGCTGTTCCCCTACCATTAATTTTGACGCTGGTTGGCGGCGTTTCTGCCGATACTTTCATCGACATCATCGGAAGCATGGTGAGTATGATTGCCAGACTCAGAATGCCCGCAAACACTCTGCGGCA
>CAKRJK010000333.1 GCA_934351705.1 uncultured Lachnospiraceae bacterium | reverse complement strand
CTGGATTCGGCATTGTTTTACCACCAGAGGGGGCGGTGTGAGCAAGGGAATCTTTGAGAGCATGAACCTGAGTTTTACCAGAGGAGATGACAAAGAGGCGGTAGAAGAAAATTTCAGACGGATTGCAAAAGCAATGGGAACGGATGAGAGAAGCTTTGTGTTTACCGACCAGACACATACCACCAACGTCCGCAAGGTCAGCCGTGCAGATATTGGTGCGGGTATCTGGAAAGAGAGAGGTTATCGCGACGTGGACGGCTTGATCACCGATGAGGCGGGAATCGTGTTGTCTACGTTTTATGCAGACTGTGTTCCGCTGTATTTTATTGATGTCAGACATCATGCGATCGGACTCAGCCATTCGGGATGGCGGGGAAGTGTCGGACGCATGGGAAAGGTTACGATTGAGGCGATGAGACGGGAATACGGAACGACAGGGGAGGATCTGCTCTGTGCGATAGGGCCTTCTATCTGCATGCAGTGTTACGAAGTCAGTGAGGATGTCGCAGTTTTGTTTGAGAGGGAATTTGGGGAAAGAGCAAAGGAACTTTTAAGACAGAAGAAAGACGAAAAATACCTGCTCGATCTGTGGCGTGCCAATGAGATTGTTTTGGAGGAGGCAGGAGTGCCGTCAGACAGGATTATTACGACAAATATCTGTACGTGCTGTAATCCAAACCTGCTCTTTTCGCATCGTGCAAGTAAAGGAAAGCGGGGGAATCTTGCAGCATTTTTGAGCATTGCAGAGTAGCAGGGTTTGATCATTACACAAAATAAAACCGCAGTATCAGTCAAGTGCTGATACTGCGGTCTTTTCGTGCTTATGAAAATTAAGCGTTCTTTTTATTTCTTGCAAAGATTGCGGAAATTGCAACAACACTGCCGCCCATCAAGAACAGGGAAGCGAATAAGAACATATTCTCACCTGTCTTAGGAGCTGCTTTTACGGTATTGTCATTGTTGGTTGCGATGATACCGTACTGGCTTAAATGGCTTGTTTCAAAGCTGAAGAAGCCGTCTTTTACGGTAGCCGGGAAACGCTCTTTGATCTCGCCGTTGACAATGTAAACAACCTCATAATTGTCATAGCCTTTTAAGGTGTCCGGTAAAGCAACTTTGATCACCATCTTGTTATCGCTGACTTTTTGTACAGCACCGTCTTTTAACAAATCAATATCTACTAGATATTTTACGTTCTGATTTGCAAGAGACTGCTGAATCTCTAACGGCTTGATGTCCAATGCATAAGAACCTTCGCCCAATCCCTGTACAAATTCAATCGTTCCGTTTACCTTTGAAGTGCTGGCAGCGGAAACGGTTACTGACGGAGTAGTCGGAGCGGTCGGAGTGCTTGGTGTGCTCGGGGTACTCGGAGTAGAACCGTTAGGATCTTTGTAATCATATCCGACACTGAAATCAGACCAAGGGCTTACATTTCCTGTTTCTTTGTCAGTATCTTTTGTTGCCTCAACTGCCTGTACGCAGAAAGTTAAAGTGCCGTCACCGCCCGGGTAATTCCATCCGAATTGTGATAACTTACCGTTCAGGTAATCGGAAAATGAAAAGGAGAATCCTCCCTGACCATGCAAAGTCGTTCCGTAAAGGGGCTGACCATCTTTATAAAGGTCAACTCGATAGTTGCAAACATATTGGGTGTCATCTGTTGTCTTAACAGGGTCCCATACACCGTAAAGGGAACCGTCAGACGGATCAATCCACCATCGCAGATTGGTCGGTTTTGACAAAGTCTCTGAATCTTGTGCGTGTGCCGTCATCGGTATAAATGAGAGCACCATGCAAAGCATGACAAGCAAAGCCGAGATTCGTGTTGCAATTTTTTTCTTTTTCATATAAAGCCTCCTTGTTGATTTTTATTTATGAAACTTTTTTTGTTTTCCGTATACGGTGCAGCAGGTTACGCCGAGACCGGATGCAAGCAGAAGTGTGAATAAGAAAGCTGCATTGCTGTTTTCACCTGTCT
>CAKRJK010000332.1 GCA_934351705.1 uncultured Lachnospiraceae bacterium | reverse complement strand
ATGGTACTCTCACTTGTATTAGCTGCCTTCTAGGACATAATATACTAAAAGGAGAGTTTTGTGTCAAATTTATTGGGCAGGCTGTATCTTGAAAAAAAGTGCGGTTATGATATATAATAAAAGGCGAACGCTCGACTGTAAGAGCGATGATATTTTTTAAAACAAATCAGAAACTGCATGAGAAGATACATAGATTAAGAGAGGATGGCAACATGAAGAATAATAAGAAACGATGGTCCGGATTAGCAATCAGTTTTGCGTTACTGCTTGCTGTTGTCGCAATGTCAACGGTGAATGCAAAAGCAAAGGAAGAGGATAAGCTTGTGATACCGGATGGCGTTTATATCGGAGATATTTCAGTTGAGGGAATGACATCGGAAGAAGCTGCAAAAGAAGTGGAAAAGCAGATATCAAAGTTGTCAGACACCAAGATTACGTTAGAAGCGGACGGCAACAGCATTGAGGTATCCGCAAAAGAACTCGGAATCAAATGGGGAAACAAAGAGATTACCGAAAAGGCAGTCAATTTGGGCAAAACAGGAAACCTTATTTCCAGATACAAAGAGACAAAAGATTTGGAAAAAGGAGATAAAGTCTTTGCCATTTCCTATGATATAGATAAGAGCAAAGCCAAAGCATTGTTAAAAGACAATGAGAGCAAGCTGAACCAGAAAGCCGTAGATTACGGTCTGACACGCGAGAACGGTTCTTTTGTATATGTTGAGGGACATGACGGTGTCGAGGTCAATGTCGACAAGTCGGTGGAAGCAATCAAAACATACATGAGCCAGGAGTGGGACGGAAAAGAGACCACCATTGCATTAGAGGCAAAAGTCGTAGAACCGCGTGGAACAAAAGAAGAACTGGCACAGGTGCAGGATCTGCTGGGAGCATACAAAACCGATTTCAGCAGTTCGGCGGCAGGACGTGCAAAGAATGTAAAAAACGGTGCGGCAAAGATCAACGGAACAATTCTCTATCCGGGTGATGTATTTTCCGTGCATGATGCGGTAACACCGTTTAACGAGGAAAACGGATATGCGTTAGCGGGTTCATACGAAAACGGAACCACCGTAGAGACATACGGAGGAGGTATCTGTCAGGTATCGACAACCCTGTACAACGCTGTAATCCGTGCAGAACTGGAGATTACAGAACGCCATGCACATTCAATGGTGGTAAACTATGTAGATCCATCTATGGATGCGGCAATTTCAGGTGAGTATAAAGATTTAAAATTCAAGAATTCAACAGAAGCCCCGATTTATATCGAGGGGTATACACAAGGCGGAATCATCTATTTTAATGTCTTTGGAAAAGAAACCAGAGAGGCAGGAAGAAAGGTAGAATTTGTCAGCGAAACATTGAGTGAGACCGATCCGGGAGTACAGTATGTTGCGGAGGCGACACTTCCGATAGGAACTGTTTCTACAAGACAGCAGGCACACATCGGAAAGAAAGCGACACTTTGGAAAATTGTCACTGTGAACGGAAAAGAAGTCAGCAGAGAGCAGTTTAACAAGTCAACGTATCAGGCATCACCGAAAATTGTAGTGGTCGGTGTTGCATCTGGTGATGGTAATGCGGTAGCGGCGGTTCAGGCGGCGATCGCAACGCAGGATGAGGCGACAATCTCAGCGGCGGCAGCGGCAAATTGCGATGATGCTATCGCGGCGGCACAGGCACAGCAGGCGGCAGAAGCAGCGGCGGCACAGGCAGCCCAGGCATCGCAGGGAGTTGTACCGCAGGAAACAACGCAGCAGTAGTGGGAAACAAAAAAACGCTGTAAAGGATTTTATAGAGTCATAGGGCTGTCTCAAATATGAGGCAGCCTTGACTGTAATCGGCGGATAGTGTATAAAAATAGAAAGTAATCAGAAACAGAGGCAGATATGAAAGTTGGAAAGATACCGGAGAATGTTTTAAAACGCTCCGTTTTTAAACAACTGCATACAAAAAGAGACGAAGTCATTCTCGGAGCGGGAGTGGGCGAAGAC
>CAKRJK010000331.1 GCA_934351705.1 uncultured Lachnospiraceae bacterium | reverse complement strand
ACATCACATTCATTAAAACTATTTTTGTTCATTTTCCATCAACCTTTCTTGAATTTTCAGTCTCGCCCTATGATAAGTAACTCTCGCCCAGTTTTCTGTTTTTTGAAAAATCATCCCTATTTGTGAAAATGGTAATTCTCCAAAGACTCTTAACTGAAATACTTCTTTATAGGGTTCTTGCAGTTCGTGAAGAATCAGATGAATCTGAAGAGCCGTATGCTTATCCTCCGTCGCTTTTTCGATATCAACGGTTGAGGTTGGCACTGTTTCATCCAATTCCGATAACTTTTTGTTTTTTCGACATTCATCCATTGCAAGGTGTTTTGCGATTCCGCACAGCCATGTAAATTCACTGGAATTGCCTTCAAATTGCTTTTTTGCGGTCATTGCTTTATAAAAAGTATTTTGAGTAATCTCTTCTGCATAAGACTGATTTTTTATGATTGTCATAACATAAGAATATACTTGCAAATAATAGGAATGATATAATTTTTCGTAATCCAGAACTGCTCACCTCCTTCTTTTCATAGGTTAGTCGAAGAAAAGATCGTTTCGTTACAAAGAATTTTAATTTTTTTCATAAAAACTCCCTCCTGTCAGATACCCTGTACCCGATAGGAGGGGAGAAAATCGAATGTACTCCACACACTCGTTATGTTTTACCTTACTTTTTTCCTTTTGCTGTAAACAGTGGTTCCTGTAAGAGCAAACACGCTGGCTGTCAGCAGAGCAATCCACAATGCAAGATTGCTGTTGTCGTCGGTCTGCGGGCTTGTAACGTCAGTATTCTGCGTTGTGTTACCGTTATTCGTTGTGTTGCCGTCATTAGAATTGTTGGCGTTATTGTTTCCACCGATGGACTGTGCCGCTTTGATCTCAAAATTCGTACTGCAATCACCATCCATATAAACAACTGTCAGCCTATGAGCGCCTGCGGAAAGTGTTTTCAGGTAAGCGTTTTTCAGCGTAATAATCGTAGAACCGGAAGCTGCCGTATAGTTTTCTGCGTCTATCAACGCACCGTCTACTTTAACACCCGTGAACTTGCTGAAATCACCGTCGGCACGGAAAGTCAGCGTTCCATCGCTGTTCTGCGTCCAGGAACCGGTTGCACCCTCAATGATTTTGTAGTCCGGAGTCGTGCCGGATGATGCCTGTGGTGTCATAGTTTGTTTGACTGTTACTGAAAAAGATTGCTCATTATCGGCAGCAGATCTGACAAATTCAACCTCTTTTCCATTAATTCTTAACTTTGTGTTTGAGCCAAAAATCCAACCTGCATCAGCACCTTCTTTAGAAGTGCTGAAAACTAACTCATAAGTATATGTTTTATTTTTATCAAAAGCGGTAATGAGTTTTCCACCCCAATAAGCAAGATGGTCATCGTTGTTAAACCATTCTTCTGAACTGATTCCTGCATCATCCGTTCTCCATGCCTCAAAGATCAGCTTATATCTGCTATCTGAACACTCTCCAGTGAACACCGGCTTATCACCATCATGAAAATCCAATGTGACATTATTGATTTCAACTGCTTCAATTTCCTGTGTTGTGATAGGTTTCGTCGGCTTAATCGTTTTGATTGCCGTAATAAACAATCCACTTGCGTTTTTTTGAACATTTTTTGCGTCTACCGAAACACCATTTACCACTACTTCGCAATTATTTGCAAATGTATATCCATCTCTTGCTCGTAGAGAAATGCTATACATATATGATTTGCCTTCCTCGAAAGCAGTTATTTTTTTGTTCTGTGCAAGTGCATCATTCTTTCTCTCATCACCATACCAAAACTTCACCGGAATCGCATTACCATCTGCAACAATTTCCATTTCTTCCCAACATTCGTATTTTATATCATATTGATCCATCGTTTCTCCATCTCGTCGGGCAGTTGCTTCCGGCTTATCTCCTGCATAATAATCATATTTTACAGCATCTATTTCTACTTTGTTAATTTCTGTTGCTGCCAACACCGTAATCGGCACCATGGCCAACAC
>CAKRJK010000330.1 GCA_934351705.1 uncultured Lachnospiraceae bacterium | reverse complement strand
TTGCCAACACCATGCAAAGTACGAGCAGAGTGCTGAGCAGTTTCCTACTGTGTCTTTTTTGATTCTTCATAATGATTCCTCCGTTTTCCAAGCCCTGTGATCGGGCTCATGTTATTTTGATTTTTTAGGCGAAGCATTCATCATTTGGTTATCGGCGGTGATATCGGCAGAAAACAAACAATGCAATCTGTTATTTTAGTATGGCATACCCAGCCGGAAAATTCAAGGAATTATAAGGCTTTCCACTACGATAATTTACGATAATTCAGAATTTATTCCCCAACAAGTAAAAAAACCTTGAATCCTCCCATTTTCATAGGAAATTCAAGGTTTTCGTTGATTTACAAAATTCTTATGCGAACTGTAAAATTAGTTGCCCATCTGTTTTGCAACCTCTGCCGCAAAATCTTCCTCTTTCTTCTCAAGACCTTCGCCTGTCTCAAAACGAACAAATCCTTTGATCGCGATTTTTGCGCTGTTTGCTTTTGCAACTTCTTCTACATATTTGCTGACAACCTGTTTGCCGTCCTCTGCTTTTACATACACCTGATCTAATAAGCAGATTTCTTTTAACTCTTTGTTGATACGTCCCATAACCATACCGTTCAAAATCTTCTCGTTTGCATCCGGTTTCTCGTTCTTAGCCTGTACCATTAATATCTCTTTTTCTTTTTCGATATAGTCTGCATCTACTTCGTCTCTGCTTGTGTAGAGAGGTTTTAAAGCTGCTGCCTGCATTGCAACGTTCTTTGCCATCTCTTTGATGTCATCGTTGATCACGTCTGTCTCAACATCAACCAATACACCGATTTTTCCGCCTGCATGAATGTAAGAAGCGATAAATCCGTTCTCCTCTTTCATCTGCTGGAAACGACGAATGTTCATGTTCTCACCGATCACTGCAATCTGAGCTGCCAACTCATCGCTGACTGTTTTGCTTGTATCTGCTGCCCACGGCTCTGCTAAAAATGCTTCAATATCTGCTGCTGTTGTTGTTAAAGCCTGTGCTGCAACCTCTGCAACATAGTTCTGGAATTTCTCATTTTTTGCAACGAAGTCTGTCTCAGAGTTTACTTCTACTGCAACCGCACTCTTTGCATCGTCAGCCACTTTGGTAACAACGATACCTTCTGCTGCGATTCTTCCTGCTTTTTTCTGAGCTGTAGCAAGACCTTTTTCACGTAAAAAGTCTACTGCGGCTTCCATATCTCCGTTTGTCTCTGTCAAAGCTTTCTTGCAGTCCATCATTCCTGCTCCGGTCTGCTCACGTAAATCTTTTACCATTGCTGCTGTAATAGCCATTTTTTCTTCCTCCATTTTATACACAATACAGGACAGGCATACTGTCTGTCCTGCAAATTCTGCTTATTCTTATGCCTCTTCTTCTGCTGCTTCTTCCTCTGCAACCTCTGCCTCAACAGTTCCCTGATTTGCTTCTACAACAGCGTCTGCCATCTTAGAAACGATTAATTTTACGGCACGGATTGCATCGTCATTTCCCGGAATAACGTAATCTAATTCTTCCGGATCGCTGTTGGTATCTGCGATACCGATTAATGTGATTCCTAATGTGTGAGCCTCCTGTACACAGATTCTCTCTTTTTTAGGATCTACTACGAAGATTGCATCCGGAATTCTCTTCATGTCTTTGATTCCGCCAAGGTTCTTCTCTAATTTATCCCATTCTTTTTTAAGAGCGATAACTTCTTTTTTCGGTAATACATCAAAAGTTCCGTCCTCTGCCATTGTCTCGATTGCTTTTAATCTCTCGATACGGCTCTGAATGGTTTTGAAGTTTGTGAGCATACCACCTAACCATCTCTCGTTTACATAGTACATTCCACATCTCTCTGCCTCTGTTTTTATTGCGTCCTGAGCCTGTTTCTTTGTTCCGACAAAAAGGATTGTGCCGCCTTCTGCCGCAAGGTCAGAAACTGCCTTGTATGCCTCATCTACTTTTCCAACGGATTTCTGTAAATCAATAATGTGAATACCGTTTCTCTGTGTGTAGA
>CAKRJK010000329.1 GCA_934351705.1 uncultured Lachnospiraceae bacterium | reverse complement strand
CAGTGTATACTGTATCCGAAATTGTTAAGAAACATCGTCAATTTCTTTATTTTTTCTTCGTCGGGATTCTCATGCGTCCGATACACAAACGGCAGCTCCTGCCAATAGTAATCTTCGGCTACTGTCTCATTTGCCAAAAGCATAAAATCTTCAATAATCTTGGTTGCCACGTTTCGGTCATACGGTTTGATTTCGACCGGTTCGCCCTTGTCATTCAAAATGATTTTTGTCTCCGGAAAATCAAAATCGATCGAGCCGCGTTTCATCCGTTTTTTCCGCAGGATTCCCGCAAGCTCCTCCATACATTCAAACATCGGAACAAAGGTCTCGTATTCTGCACATTCCTTCTCGTCTTTATCCTCTAATATTTTCCGCACGCTGTTATAACTCATACGGCGGTCCACACGGATCACGGTCTCGGCAATCCGATGGTCTGTGACATTTCCTTTTTTGTCAATCTTCATAATACAGCTTAGTGCCAATCTGTCCTCGCCTTGATTCAAAGAACAGATTCCGTTGGAAAGCGTATGCGGAAGCATAGGTATCACACGGTCTACCAGATACACGCTGGTGCCGCGTTTTTTTGCCTCCTCGTCCAACGCAGAATGCTCCTGAACATAGTTTGTGACATCCGCAATGTGAACACCCAATTGATAGGTGTCACCGTCCTTTGTCAGCGTAATCGCATCATCCAGATCTTTTGCGTCCTCCCCGTCGATCGTAACGGTCTGCCACTCTCGTAAATCCAAACGTCCCGCCCGGTCGGCTTCACTGACAGGCTTCGCCACCCGCTCTGCCTGATTCAAAACCTTTTCGGAAAACTCAATCGGAAAATCATACGCCTTTGCGATGGATAAAATATCTACTCCCGGATCATTGATATGTCCTAAAATCTCAACAATCCTGCCCTCGGGATTCCGATGTCCTTTGCCGTAATCGGTAATTTCGCAGACGACCTTATGTCCTGCCACCGCACCTTTGGAACGCTCCAGAGGAACATAGATGTCTTTTAAAATCTTTTGATTGTCCGGCACGACAAAACCGTAATTCTTGCTCGGCTCATAGGTGCCGACCACGCGGTTCATTCCATGCTCTAAAATTTTGACGATCGTGCCCTCTTTTCTTTTTCCGCTCTTACCCGGCAAAAGTTTGACTTCTACCACGTCCATGTGAAGCGCTCCGTTGACCTCGGACTCTGAGATAAAAATATCCTCTGTCTCGTCCTCCACACTCACAAAGCCGAATCCCTTCGGATGACTCTGAAAAGTTCCGACAATCAGACCTTTTTTCTCATCTGCCTTTGCGTATTTTCCACGCTTGCTGATGGTGATCTTCCCCTCGTCCAAAAGCTCGTTCAAAACTTCCTTCAGCTCATCCCTCTGCTCTTTTTTGACCTGCAAAAAGATTGCCAGCTCTTTTTCTTTCATTGGAACGTAAAGCTCATGACACATCAGATCATATATTTTTTGTTTTCGTTCTTCTAATAATTTCGGATTCATATAACTCCTTGTTTGTCAACCACCTGTTTTTATCATAGAAAAAGGCTGTCACACCGACAGCCTCTCGTTTTAAAAACTTCCAATATTCAATACAATCGAAATCAAAAGGAATAACACAACCAACGCTCTTGTTACCTTTACCAGCATTCCTTCCATCGAACGACTTTTGTTTTTGCTCCAATAAGTGTCGGTAGAACCTGATAACGCACCTAAGCCTGCTGATTTACCCTCTTGTTTTAAAATGATTACTGTTAAAATAATACTGATTATAATTAATACGACTGATAAAATTGTCTTTAATACTGCCACTGATGATACCTCCTGTTATCGTACAGACCTACACATAACAGTATGGATTGTAGCATATTTTTTCATCATAAGCAAGAGGATTTTCGGCATTTTTATATCTTATTAAACGGATTTGTGTACTTTGCTGCTTCTTTCATCTCTTCTTCGATACGCAAAAGCTGGTTGTATTTTGCCACTCTCTCGCTTCTGCACGGTGCTCCGGTCTTGATC
>CAKRJK010000328.1 GCA_934351705.1 uncultured Lachnospiraceae bacterium | reverse complement strand
GACAGTGTCGCCCGGTTTTAACATTGCAAACTGTACTGCCATGTTTGCCTGTGCTCCCGAATGCGGCTGTACATTCACATAATCACAACCGAACAGCTCTTTTGCACGTGCAATCGCAAGTTCTTCTACCACGTCTACGCATTCACATCCGCCGTAATATCTCTTTCCCGGATATCCTTCTGCATATTTGTTTGTCATAATGCTTCCTGTCGCAGCCATAACTGCCGGACTTACCCAGTTCTCCGACGCAATCAGCTCAATATGGCTGTTCTGTCTTTCCAACTCCGCGGTAATCGCATCTGCAACCTCTCTGTCTACTGCCTGTACTTCTTCCAATGAATACATGTGTCTGTCCTCCTAGATTTTTATTATACCGTTTTTTGTTGTCCTTTATGCTTCAACATTATAAAGTACCCTGTGTCGATTTGCAATACTGCTTTATTTTGTTTTTGGCAATCCTTTTGTCCTAAAGAGATACCAGACCTCACTTGCCAGACATACGGATGAATAAGTACCTGCCAGTAAACCTGCCATCAGTGGAAGTGCAAACTCACGGATGGAGGTCACACCCAGAATAAAGAGTAACAATACCATAACAAATGTCGTGATAGATGTGTTAATGCTTCGGGACATGGTCTGCATGATACTCTGATTCACAATCTCTTTGTATGCTTCTTTTGTCTCTGCGTGTTTGGTCTTTAACGTATCACGGATCCGGTCAAAGATAACAATCGTGTTGTTGATGGAATAACCGATAATCGTCAGCATACACGCAATGAATGTATTTCCGACGGAAATCCATGCCAGTACATAGCAGATAAATACCATGATCACGTCATGGGACAATGCGATAACCGCACTTGCAGCAAAACGGATATCCTTGAATCGGAACCAGATATAGATCAACATACAGATTGTTGCAATCAGTACCGCTTTGATCGCATCTGTCTTCATCTCATTGCTGACGGTAGAACTGATACTCTCTGAAGTAATATCAGATTCCTCTACCCCAAAATTATCTTTCATGGTCTGGTTTAACGCCTGACGCTCATCCAGCGAAAGTGTTCTTGTCTTGATTACTACCTGGTTTGTTCCCTCAACTGCCTGTGCCTGGACATTACCGTCTCCCGTCACATCTTCAACCAGAGGAACAATTTCTTTATCGATCTCTTTGATGGTGTAATTCTTATCCATCATAACTGTTGTGGAGGTTCCGCCTTTAAACTCCAGACTGTAATTTAACATTGTGCCTTCGTTTGCTTTGTGGATTCCGACTCCGACAATTCCGCACACGATGATCGCACAGGAAATTGCAATGAAAATTCCCGCTTTTCCGACAAAGTTAAATGTTTTTCTCTCTTTTGCTTTTCCGTAGAATTTCGCATCTTTCACACCCAGAGAATACACTGCATGAACGATCAGCTTTGTCACTACCATGCAGGTAAACATGGACAGGATAATACCGATTGCCAATGTGGACGCAAATCCTTTGACACTACCGGAACCCATTCCCCATAAAACCGCTGCCGCGATCAAGGTGGTGATATTTCCGTCTAAGATTGCAGAGCGTGCTCTGGTGAATCCGCTGTCTATCGCATTTGCCACAGATTTTCCTGCCGCAATCTCCTCTTTGATACGTGCAAAGATAATAACATTGGCATCCACCGCCATACCGATTGACAGGATAATACCCGCAATACCCGGCAAAGTTAAAGTAACCTCAAACAAATACAGGGTAGCTACTACTAATGTTGTGTAAATTGCAAGTGAAAATGCAGAAATTACACCCGGAATGAGATATTGGATGATCATATAAATCATAACCAGAACCAGGCCGATTGCCGCTGCCTTTAAGCTGGTAGAGATTGCTTCCTCTCCCAACTGTGCTCCGACAACCTCGGAACGGATCTCCTCCAACTGTAAAGAAAGAGAACCGATACGAATCTGGGATGCCAAAGCCTCTGCCGCCTCATAACTCTCAATCTTGGTGATCTGCGCGGTTCCGCCTGTGATTGCTGACTCT
>CAKRJK010000327.1 GCA_934351705.1 uncultured Lachnospiraceae bacterium | reverse complement strand
TTCGCTTCCCAAAACGCCATTGACTAAATCCACCCCGTCAGGATTGACCATCGGCACAATGTACAGCTCATATTCCCGGAATAAACTTCTCGCATTGACACCGTACAAATTTCTGTTTGCACTGAACGCCTGTGCATACTCTTCCAAAAATTTTAAGAGTACCGGCGTGTTGATCCACTCGTTGGCATGAAAAGACGCATTGTAAAACACCTGCTTATTACCGCTTCCGATCTTTAGGTACGGAATCGGTGTATCCATCACGCTGTTTCCGATATTGCCCAGTTCCAAAAACGGGTACCTCGCCGTCAATCCGTCCACTACCCATTCCACCAGCATAGAAGAATACGGTATATCCGTCGGTACAACCTCTGTCTGCATCGGTACTTTAATCGGCATTCCGATTTGCAGACTGATTGGATTTACAGACGGATTTGCCGCCAGTATCATAGGCAATACAGCGTTATTCTCCGCCGCAATCTTCCACAAGGTATCTCCCTTTTTTACTATGTGTACACGATACCCTCTGATATACGGTAACAATTCCTCCCATGTACGCTCACCTACCTCACACGTCCCCTCTCTTTTTGAAAACGCCCTCAATGCGGCACAAGTTTCGTCTCCAAACTCTCCGTCTATCGTATTTGCATATCCTGCCCTGTTTAATGCAAACATACTTTACTAAAGTTCCCTCGTCTCCCGGCTTTAAAGTTCTCATTCTGTTCCCTTATTCTTTTTTTATTCTAAATTATGCGTTTTTCCTTTCTTTATTACAATAGATTGCCAACGTAGCACACTTCCTGTTTCACTCTTTGTTCTCCGCCCTGCCGTGATAACGCTCTTGTACCTGTTCCCAGTTGACAACCTCAAACCAATTATCTATATAAGATTTGCGTACATTAAAATTCTTTAGATAGTAAGCGTGTTCCCATACATCAATATTGAGAATCGGCATCTTGCCAAGCTCTAACGGCGTATCCTGGTTTGCCGTCTGGATGATCTCCAGGTTCCCGTCCTTATCCAGCACCAGCCACGCATACCCGGAACCGAAAACTCCGAGTGCCGCATCCGTAAACTGCTTTTTGAACTCCTCAAAACTTCCGTACTTTTGGTTGATGGCTTTTGCCAGCGTTCCACCCGGTCTTTTTGTCGACTGACCTGTCATTCCATTAAAGTAGAAGCGGTGGTTATAGACTCCTCCCGCATTATTTCGGATTGCCTTGCACACTTCCTCCGGCATGCTGCCCAGATTTTCAAGAAGCTGCTCTAAAGAAAAAGTCTGCAAAAAAGGATAACCCGACAATGCCTTGTTCAGGTTATCCACATAAGTTTGTAAATGTTTATCATGGTGCAGATACATTGTCTGGATGTCAATGTACGGCTCCAATGCTTTGTATGAATACGGTAAAGGTTCATTGATAAATTCGTAATAATCCTGCATGAGTTTCTCCCCATGTTTCTTTTTTATTACTGTATGCAACCTTTCCCTTTCTGCCATATCTCTATTGATATAAAACCACGATGTCTCCCTCCTGTATCATGGTTGCTCCCCTCGGAATGACGTTTTCATCTCCTCTTTTGATCAGGGCGATTAATTGATTTTTCGGCAGTTCAAGCTCCTGTATCGTGCGGTCACACCACATATGCTTTTTGTCGATCGTCACCTCTTTGAGATTCTCGTTTCCTTTTGTCTCGTATGTAGGCATGCTCAAAATCACACTGTCCTCCGCAAGAATCTTCATATCACCGTTCGGAATAATGGTCTCACCCTGACGTTTGATCATCAATGCCAGCGAGCCTGTCGGCAGCGGAATCTCACAGATCTTTTTATTTTCCCAACTGTGTCCCTGCGGAATATAGATACGGATCAATGTCATCGCCGACTCTTCCTGATAATCATTAAATGTCTTTTTGACATCCGAAGAATCATCTACCATATTCAGCACATGGGCAGCCTTCGGAATCAGCGTTCCCTGAACGGCAACAGACAGCAGTGCCACCATAAACACAATGTGGAACAAGTCGAGTGAAAGATTTCCCC
>CAKRJK010000326.1 GCA_934351705.1 uncultured Lachnospiraceae bacterium | reverse complement strand
CGGGCAGCAGCATTATGCCGCAGAAGAAAAACCCGGATATTGCCGAGCTGGTAAGAGGAAAGACGGGACGTGTCTACGGAGCGTTGGTGTCACTTCTCACTACGATGAAGGGAATCCCGCTTGCATACAACAAAGACATGCAGGAGGACAAGGAGCTTGCCTTTGATGCAATGGATACCGCAAAAGGCTGTATCGCACTGTTTACGGGAATGCTTGCAACCATGAAATTTAATAAAGAAGTCATGGAGAAAAGCTCCAAAAACGGATTCACAAATGCAACGGACGCAGCGGATTATCTGGTTAATCATGGAGTTCCGTTCCGCGATGCACACGGAATTGTGGGACAGATCGTACTCTTCTGTATTGAGAAGAATATTGCCATTGATGATATGTCATTAGAGGAGCTGCAAAAGATCAGTCCGGTGTTTGAGGTGGATATTTATGACGCAATCTCAATGGAAACCTGTGTCAACAAGCGTCTGACCATCGGAGCACCGGGCAAAGAGGCAATGGAAAAAGTGATTGCACTGGAGAAAGAATATCTGGCGGCAAATCATGACACAAACTGGTTTGAAGAAAAATAGCAATTGGTAGATATGCATAAGAAAAGAGCGATTCCTTTGGTTTTTTGTAACATATTGTGAATTGCTTTTTTTCTGAAAATATCATAAGATATTCACTAGACAGACAAATGTCCGTATCGAGCGGACAAAACAAGTGAGGAGATTAGAAAATGAGCGACAAATTAAAAGTAGGTATTTTAGGTGGAACAGGAATGGTAGGACAGAGATTTATCTCTCTGTTAGAGAACCATCCGTGGTTTGAGGTGACAACAATTGCAGCAAGCCCGAGAAGTGTAGGAAAGACATATGAGGAAGCAGTCGGCGGAAGATGGAAAATGGACACTCCGATGCCGGAGGCAGTCAAAAAGATTGTTGTTATGAATGTGAATGAGGTAGAAAAAGTTGCGGCGGAAGTAGACTTTGTATTTTCCGCAGTTGATATGACAAAAGAAGAAATCAAAGCAATCGAGGAGGCATATGCAAAGACAGAGACTCCGGTTGTTTCCAATAACAGTGCTCACAGATGGACACCGGATGTACCGATGGTAGTACCGGAGATTAATCCTGAGCATATGAAAGTGATTGAGTTCCAGAAAAAACGTCTCGGAACAACCAGAGGTTTCGTGGCAGTAAAACCAAACTGTTCCATCCAGTCTTACGCACCGGTTCTGACAGCTTGGAAAGAGTTTGAGCCGTATGAGGTTGTGGCAACCACATATCAGGCAATTTCCGGAGCAGGTAAGACATTCAAAGACTGGCCGGAGATGGAGGGAAATATCATCCCTTATATCGGAGGCGAAGAAGAAAAATCAGAAAAAGAGCCGCTTCGTATCTGGGGTGAGATCAAAGACGGCGTTATCGAACCGGCGACAAGCCCTGTCATTACCTGCCAGTGTATCCGTGTTCCTGTATTAAACGGACATACCGCTGCTGTATTTGTGAAGTTCAAAAAGAATCCGACAAAAGAGCAGTTGATCGAGAAACTGGTTCAGTTCAAAGGCGTACCGCAGGAGTTAGAGCTGCCGAGCGCACCAAAGCAGTTTATCCAGTATTTAGAGGATGATAACAGACCACAGGTAACAATGGATGTGGACTACGAAAAAGGTATGGGAATCTCTGTCGGACGTATCCGTGAGGACAGCGTGTATGATTGGAAATTCGTAGGTTTGTCCCACAATACCGTTCGCGGTGCGGCAGGCGGTGCAGTACTTTGTGCGGAGCTTTTAAAAGCACAGGGATATATCACAAAGAAATAAGAAGAAAGACACAGGAAAGCATTGGGGAACGATAGATGAAAGCGTCACGGAAAACAAGAGTAATCCGAATGGTACTCTGGATTGGGGTTGTCCTTTTGGCGGTAATCGGAATTTTGATTTTAAAAAGACCGCGACAGACAACGATTCTTGTCATGGGGATTGACCGACGTGGCAAAATTGAGAATACCTCCGGCAAGGCAGGGGAGAACGGGCAGTCAGATATGATG
>CAKRJK010000325.1 GCA_934351705.1 uncultured Lachnospiraceae bacterium | reverse complement strand
AATCACCTGTGCAAAACAGCGAATGATTCGCGGAGAAACACAGTATAATAAAGTATCACGATTTGTCCGTGAGATTCCGAGACAACTTTTGAGCGGAGCAGTACGTCAGGAGAAAGTCAAAAAGATGCCGCAGCAGGAAACCTATGTACAGGCGAAAAAGACTTTTGCGGCAAAACCGTTTGCAATGCCAAAGCTCGGAAAAGATATTCAAAAAGCGGCATCGGCAGGCAATTTAGGATACGGCGAGGGAGACAGAGTCCGCCATATCAAGTTTGGCGAGGGTACGGTAAAAGGAATTGTTTCCGGCGGACGTGACTTTGAGGTGACCGTGGATTTTGATACTGCGGGAACCAAAAAGATGTTTGCTTCTTTTGCAAAATTGAAAAAAGTATAAATATAAAATTTTTGAAAAATCTTGAATTTTGTGTAGGATAATGGGAAGAAATATGTTATACTAAATAAATCAAGACGAAGTCTGAAAAGACAATATAAAGGAGCGGTGACTATGAGAAAAGCAGAAGATATGTTGAATGAGATTTTATGCAAACTTAACAGAAAAGAAGAAGAAGAGAAATGTTCCAAAAAAGCAATCTGGATTTTGGCTATTATCGGAGCGGTTGCAGCAGTTGCAGGTATCGCATATGCAGTATATCGTTTCTTCTCACCAAATTTCTTAGAGGATTTTGAGGAAGATTTCGATGATGATTTTGACGATGATTTTTTTGATGACGAAGAAGAATTAGCAGAGGATTCAGAGGATACATCAGATAAATAAGAGACCAAAACAAAGGGCTGCAATTTGGTTGCGGTCCTTTTTTTATTATACCAGCCGAATGGCATCCATAGCGGAGCGACCGTGATTGCGAAGCAATCATGGCATGGCATACAACAGTAAGGAGCAGTATGAAAAAGGGACAAGTATTAGAAGGAATTGTAAAATGTGTAGAGTTCCCGAACAAGGGAATCGTATATGCAGACGGCGAAGAGAGAAAAGTGATCGTAAAAAATGTAATCGAAGGGCAAAAAATTCGCTTTTCCGTGAATAAATTACGAAAAGGCAAAGCAGAGGGAAGAGTTCTCGAGGTGTTAGAACCGTCACCGCTGGAAACGGAAGAGGCATGTCCGTATTTCGGAAAATGCGGAGGCTGCACCTATCAGACCGTTTCCTATGAGGAGCAGCTTCATCAAAAGGAACGTCAGGTCAAAGATCTGCTGCGGCAGACGCTTGCAGATTACGGATTGGATATAGAGCAGCTTTTTGAGGGCATAGAGGAGAGTCCGAGGAGACTTGCTTATCGAAATAAAATGGAATTTTCGTTTGGAGATGAGATAAAGGACGGACCGCTCTCGCTTGGAATGCATAAAAGAGGCAGCTTTCACGATATTGTAACCGTGGACGGCTGTCGTATTGTGGATGAAGATTATTCAAAAATTTTGCGTTGCGTTCTGGATTTCTTTGCAGAGCGGAAAGTTGATTTTTACCATAAAATGAGCCATGTGGGCTATCTGCGGCATCTGCTTGTGCGAAAAGCAGTCAAGACGGGAGAGATTTTGATTGATCTGGTGACCACGACACAGCCGGTTGACGGATATACGCATGAAGAGCTGATGTCACAATTCACAAAAGAATTATGTCAACTTGAATTGGACGGAAGTATTGCGGGAATCTTACATACCGTCAATGACAGCGTGGCGGATGCGGTCATCAACGAGGGAACAGAGCTACTTTACGGACAGGATTTTTTTTATGAAGAGTTGTTGGGATTGCGTTTTCAAATTTCGGCATTTTCCTTTTTCCAGACAAATTCGCTGGGGGCAGAGGTGCTTTACGAAAAGGCACGCGAATATATTGCAAATGCTGGTGACGGCAAGGTAGTGTATGACCTTTACAGCGGAACGGGAACGATTGCGCAGATTCTTGCTCCGGTTGCAAAGAAAGTGATCGGTGTCGAGATTATTGAGGAGGCGGTCGAAGCCGCAAGAGAGAATGCAAAGAGGAACGGATTGGACAACTGCGAATTTTTGGCGGGCGATGTGTTAAAGGTGCTGGATA
>CAKRJK010000324.1 GCA_934351705.1 uncultured Lachnospiraceae bacterium | reverse complement strand
ACGTAGTATTTTCAAAAGGAGGATTCGTATCGGTTCCCGTGGTGATGGCGGCAAAGCATTGTAAGATACCGGCAGTAATCCATGAATCCGATATGACACCGGGCTTGGCAAACAAGCTGGCGATTCCGTCTGCAAGCAAAGTCTGCTGCAATTTCCCGGAAACATTGCAGTATCTTCCTAAGGGAAAAGCGGTCTTGACAGGTTCTCCGATTCGGAGCGAACTCTTAATGGGAGACAAAGTACGTGCGTTGAACTTTATCGGCAAATTTACGGCGGCAAAACCGACCTTGATGATCATCGGAGGAAGTATCGGCTCTGTTGTAATTAACAATGCCGTGCGAGAGGCGTTGCCGGAACTGACCAAAAAATATCAGGTAATCCATTTATGCGGAAAGGGCAACCTCGCCCCGGAGTTAGAGGGAACCGAAGGATATGTACAATATGAATATATCAAAGAAGAATTAAACGATTTGTTTGCACTGGCAGACATTGTGATTTCCAGAGCGGGAGCAAATGCAATCTGCGAGTTATTGGCATTACATAAGCCGAATATTTTGATCCCGTTGTCGGCAGCAGCAAGCCGCGGAGATCAGATTTTAAATGCCCGTTCGTTTGAAAAGCAGGGATTCAGCTATGTGATCGAGGAAGAAACATTGACAAAAGAAGTATTGCTTGATGCGATCCGACAAGTAGATGAAAAGAAAAACACCTATCGGAAAGCGATGGAATCCAGCAGTCAGATCGATTCCGTCACAAAAGTGTTTGAACTGATTGACAGTGTGGCAAAATAAAAATTCAAACCAAAAAGAACACAGCGTAAGGAACTGTTGCAAAAATTTTTTGCGGCAGTTCTTTTTTTAAGGCTGAACTAAGGTAGCGGCTCTATAATGACCTCATAAAAACGAAGGAGGTCAGACAATGGATAAAAAACAGATTGTATTGATTCCGGTGTATCAGCCAAAACCTGTTTTTGTGCAATTAGTACAGAATATTCAAAAAGCGGGATATTTGACGGTTGTGGTCAATGACGGAAGCGGCGAAGAATATGAAGAACTGTTTTGTCAGGCAAAACCATTTGTGACACTTTTAGGATATTCCCAAAATCAGGGAAAGGGATATGCACTAAAGACAGGATTAAAATACATTTATGAACAATACAAAGAAAATTGCCGGGTAGCAACGATGGACGCAGACGGACAGCACAAAATAAAGGATATGGAAAAGCTGTTTCCGCTGGTAGAAAACAATCCCGACAGTCTTGTCATAGGAAGTCGTGGCTTGGAGAAAAACGTACCGTTGCGGAGTCGTTTCGGAAACGGAGTGACGAGATGGGTATACAGGATTTCAACCGGATTGCGGGTTCACGATACGCAGAGCGGACTTCGTGCCTTTGACGGAAAGCTCATACCAAAATTTCTTGAGATACCGGGTGAGCGTTATGAATACGAGATGAATGTCTTACTGACCTGTGCAAAAGATCACATCCCGATGACGGAAAAGGAGATCGAAACCGTCTACTACGACGGCAATGCGGGTTCTCATTTCAATACCATAAAAGACTCTTACCGGATCTATAAAGAAATCTTAAAGTTTTCCGCATCATCTTTTTTGGGATTTCTTGTGGATTACGGAATGTACGGCGTGTTGTCCTTTGCAACGGCAGGGTTGCCGACAACAATGGGGCTTTGCCTGTCAAATGTCGGAGCAAGAGTGGTCAGTGCAAGTGTCAACTACACCGTAAATCGCAAGCTGGTCTTTAAGAGTGACGCACAGGTCGCAAAATCAGCCATCCAGTATTTTTCTTTGGCGGCAGCGATACTTATCGGAAATACGGCATTTCTGGAACTTTTTGCAGGAGTTATGGGAATGAACCGTTTTCTGGCAAAAATAATCACAGAATTAGTGTTTTTCGTGCTAAGCTGGCTGGTACAGCATAAGATTATTTTCCGAAGAAAAGAGGTGGTTTCGTGAAAAAGCATTTATGGGCAATTATTTATACGATTTTGCTGGTTTCGTTTACCGTCTATATGGCATTAGACACGTTCGTAATCCCACGGGGCTATACC
>CAKRJK010000323.1 GCA_934351705.1 uncultured Lachnospiraceae bacterium | reverse complement strand
CAGAGCTAAGCTCTGCTTGACAACTGTTTTGTATGGTGTTTATATAAAAGTACATGAAGGATGATGTTCTTTTTTATGAGTATCAGTTTTGTTTTAACAAAAGAATGACAATCTGAAATAATAAGATAGGATGCGAAACACAGGATGGCAACAAGAGAAATAAAGAAAAAACCGATAACTGGTAAACGGGATTTATCAAAAAGATCAGTTGCCAGAAAAAAAACTACGCAAACAGACAGAAACGTTCGTGATAAATCAAAAGCAATATCGGCAAAGAAGAAAAAACTGAAAAAACAAGACAATATCAAGCAGTATCTATTTGTGATCAACGAATTAACGACGCGGGAGATTAAGCGGAAATATGCCAGAAGTTCTTTGGGAATTATATGGAGTGTACTCAATCCGCTTCTCACGATGGTAGTCATGTCGTTAATTTTCTCGACGATGTTCAGACGTTCCATAGAGAATTTTCCAATCTATTATCTGACAGGACAAATATTTTGGACCCTGTTTTCCGTGTCCACCAATTCGGCTATGACATCTTTGGTAGACAATAAAACACTGTTGATAAAGGCGAAGCTGCCAAAGCAGACCTTTATCTTATCAAGAATTTATACATCTTTAGTAAATTTCGGATATACCTGTATCGCATATGTGTTAATGCTGCTGGTATTCCGTATAAAACCGACGTGGAGTATGCTGCTGTTTCCGCTGGACGTGTGCTTTATGCTGATGATCTCGATGGGAATCGGATATATTCTGGCGGTGGCATATGTATTTTTTGCGGATATCAAGTATCTGTATTCGGTTATGCTGACGTTGCTCATGTACTTGTCGGCAATCTTTTATCCGGTTACGGCACTTTCGGAGGCTATGAGAGCGGTGATCGAATGCAATCCGGTCTATGTCTGCATTGCCTTTGCAAGAGAGTGTGTCATGTACGGAAATGTGCCGGATGCGATGATGTGGGTAAAACTCATTGCATGGAGCGTCGGAAGCCTTTTCGTTGGTTTTCTGGTGTTTAAGGCAAAAGAAAATCAGGTTATGCAAAAAGTATAAAAAAGATAGAGTGGATGAGATTGATGAAGAACAGGAAAAAAATCATAGCAATCACACTGGTTATGCTGCTTTTTTTTGGAATCAGCAGACCGATGGAGGTTTTCGCAGAGGAAGCAACGGTTACCTTTGGTTCCAACTGGTATGAAAAGAAGAACGGGGAAACATTTCCGGTTGGAGTATATATTAATTCCAAAAAGGGCGTTGCAAAGTACGACGTAACAATTAAATACAATCCGAAACGATTGGAATATCAAGGCGGTGCGGACGAAGCCGACGAGGAGAACGGTCTTTTGACACTTTCCGGTGAAAACGGTCCAAACCAGATTAAGTACTGGCTCAAGTTCAAAGCGTTAAGCGGCGGTGAAGCAAACCTTATCGTAGAGAAGGCAAAAGTCTATGTAAAAGACACAACAAATGAATTGTATGAGATTACCACATACGGAAAAGCACCGGTGAAAGTAAGCGGGGAAGATACTGTCGGAGCGGGAGAGGATGCGAACGATGAAGAGAGTACGCAGGAGACAGCGGCTACCCCAGCCACTCAGGAGAGTGTAAGCCGGCAGGCACCGGCACAAAGCATAGATGCGCAGAAGAAAGAGACAAGTAAAAGACCAAACATTTTTTATAATATCTATGTGGTCATTATCTTAGCTGTGTTTGTTCTGGTTGTGATCCTGCAGCTTATCATTTTTGCGGTCAGAAAACTGTTGGGCAGAAAAAAGAAAAAAGGTCAATCCGCAAAAAAACCGCAGATGGCACTGGATGTCATTGATTTGAAAAACGATGAGGAACCGACAGATCTCGGTCAGGAGATACAAAACATCATGTATGAGCAGGAAGAGTTGCAGCCGTTTCGGATTCCTGTGATCAAGATTGATGATGTGACGATGGAATTTCGTCTGTCCTCCAGTAATCCGTCGGGATTAAAGGAGTATTTGATCCAACTGATAAAAAGAGAGATTTCCTATCGGAAGCTCTATGCACTGTACCATGTAAGTTTTAATGTGTATAAGGG
>CAKRJK010000322.1 GCA_934351705.1 uncultured Lachnospiraceae bacterium | reverse complement strand
GATATGCTCAACACCATCAATTATTCCAAACAGGTATTCTTTGATAAAAAGAGACAGTGGAACCAGATGGTCGACAGAGGAATCAACGCAGATTACTCTTGGAAAAAATCAACAGAAAGATACATGAACATTTACGATTATTTAATGGGGAATTAAAAATGACAATTAAGAGAATTACAGTAAGAGATATGGCGGTTGTCGCCTTAGTAACAGCAGTTATCTGCATTATTTCACCTTTTTCCATCCCGATCGCAATTTCACCGGTGCCGATCACACTGGCGTTGTTTGAAGTCTACTTAAGCGGAATTATCCTGGGGTGTAAAAGAGGATTGATCAGCGTTTTTGTTTATCTGCTTCTTGGAATGGTCGGACTTCCGATCTTTTCGGGATTCACCGGAGGAGTACAAAAGCTGGTCGGACCGACAGGCGGTTATCTGATCGGATACATCTTTTTGGTGTGGATCACAGGATTCTTTGTGGAGCGTTTTCCGCACAAAAAGGGAATGTATGTTGTCGGAGGCGTGATAGGTCTTGCAACATGTTATCTGTTTGGAACCATCTGGTTCGTATTGCAGTACAAAGTCGGATTTACGGCGGCATTGACCATGTGTGTGATACCGTATATCCCGCTTGATTTGATGAAGCTGGTTGCTGCAGTCATTGTGGGTTCCAGAGTCAGAAATATTTTGATAAAACAAGATTTGATTTCATAATTTGTAAAAAAATACACAGACTAGATATGATTGGAGAGTGCGTAAGCACTCTCTTTTTAGGTTCGTGCTGTAAATGGGATTTGAATGTCGGAGTTGGGGTTGCGGTATCGGTGCCAGCCATAACCGAATATACCCACAGTCATTGCCTGATGCCGATACCGCAACCCCAACTCCGACATTCAAATCGCATTTACAGCACAGGAAAAGGAGAATGTCAAAATGAGTGAAGAAAAAAAAGAGATGGTCGAAAACGAGCAGGATGACGGACAGCGTATTCTGGATGAGAGTAAAGAGCATCACAAAATCCACCTGTTGACGATCATAGGAGAGGTGGAAGGTCATGAGTGCCTTCCGGCAAACACAAAGACGACAAAATACGAGCACGTACTTCCGAAACTTGCGGAGATTGAAGATTCAAAGGAGGTAGACGGCTTGCTTCTGATTCTGAATACCGTAGGCGGAGATGTGGAATCGGGACTTGCAATCGCAGAAATGATCTCCTCCCTTAGTATTCCAACGGTGTCGTTAGTACTTGGCGGCAGTCATTCCATCGGAGTACCGCTGGCAGTGTCGGCAGATTATTCGTATATTGTTCCGACAGGCACGATGGTGATACATCCGGTGCGTCTAAGCGGAACGGTCATCGGAGCACCGCAGACGTATGAATACTTTAAGCAGATGCAGGACCGTATCGTCGGCTTTATCAGTTCCCATTGTTTTGCAAAACCGAAAAGACTGGAAGAATTGATGATGAATACGTTTATGATGTCAAAAGACTTAGGAACCATTTTGGTCGGAAAAGAGGCAGTAGAGGAAGGAATCATCAATGAGGTGGGCGGCATGAAAGAGGCACTGGAAAAGCTGCACCGTATGATTGATGAAAATATTAAGTAGACAGTAGGATAAAACCCTGAATTTTCAAGGAAAGAATGGTAAAATATCGGAAAATTCAGGGTGATTTGCCGTTTGGATTTTTAATGACAATGGAATTTAAATATGGTATGATAGCTATGTATGAAAAAAATAGGATATTTTCATAAATACTCACATATAAACAACTAGAAAGACTTTAGGAGGACTATATGTCACTAATACAGGCGATAATCATGGGAGTAATACAGGGAGCAACAGAGTTTCTTCCTGTCAGCAGCAGCGGACATCTGGCTTTGTTCAAGATTTTGTTTCATGTCAATACAGATACCGGGCTGTTGTTTGATGTTATGCTGCATCTGGGAACTTTAATTGCAATCTTTATCGTTTATTACAAAGACATTTTCCGAATGATCGCGGAGGCGTTCAAAATACTTCATGATCTGTTTGTCAATCTGGTTCGTTTTTTTCAGAATAAATTCGGCAATGCAAATGAAGAATATCTC
>CAKRJK010000321.1 GCA_934351705.1 uncultured Lachnospiraceae bacterium | reverse complement strand
CGTCTGTCGTGTACGCCTGGGATGTCGCATCTCCGCTGGAAACATTCCAGTCAAAATAGGTCACTCCCTGCGAATTCAGATATGTAATAAACTCTCTCATATCCAGATTGCTGACCTTGTTGCTGCTTCCTCCCGGAAATCTATAATATTTGCAGTCCACACCGGTTACCTCATACAGATAATCGTGAAGCTGCTTATAATCCTGTTCAAACGCCTCTAAGGATTCGTAAATCACAGAGTACTTATGTGAATAGGAATGCATACCGAGCGTATGTCCTTTTTCTACAATCTTCTTATATAAAGCCTGTGATTCCTCGTCCGTCTTGCCTGTCACAAAAAAGGTGGCTTTCACGCCATACTGATCTAAAATATCTAAAATACGCTCCGTGTTCTTACTCGGCCCGTCGTCAAATGTCAAATATACTTTTAACTGTTCGCCTTCTTCGGCAAGATTCTTGGTGTTCTGATCCGTATCAGCTTCCTGCGACGGTTGTCCTTCCTTGTCATACTTCTCCGTCGTATCGCTCTTCGGAGAATTCTGCGTGACCAGATCCTCCACATGCTCCGCCTGCGGAAGGCTCTTGGTAATCTCCTTTAATGTATGCTCTAAATGAACTACTTTTACGAATAACGTCACACACAATACCACCGACACCAGCATCCATATGCCGACAACCGCAATAATCCCATTCTTGATACGATTCACTCTTTTGCGGCGGTCCATGTTCTGCTGCAACGTGTTCTCTGTTTTATCTGCCATGTATCTCTCCCATATATATCAATAAACTCTTTTTTATTGTAACACATTTTATCATAAAAGAAATGGGAAAAATTAAATTAATTTGAATAATTTCTTTTCGTTGTTTTTTGAATTGTCAGATTTTTTCTGTTTTTTCCTCATCTTCCGTTAAATCTGCCGGTGAAAAGGATGACGGGAACAGTTCTTCTAATGTTCTTTTCTCATACTTTCCCCCACTGCCTGCCATAATCACCGCAAACTCTTTCGGATTGACAAACTCGGTCAGAACCTGCCGGCACACGCCACAGGGAGCCAGACACTCCTCTTTGTCTCCAACGATCGCAATCGCCTCAAATTCACGCTCGCCCTCGGACACCGCCTTAAACACGGCTGTCCTCTCCGCACAGTTGGTCGGTGTATATGCCGCATTTTCGATATTGCAGCCCGTGTAAATTTTCTGTCCCTTTGTCAGCAATGCGGCACCCACATGAAAACCGGAGTACGGTGCATAGGAAAATTGTTTTGCTTTGAGCGCCTCTTTGATTAATTCCTGTTCGTTCACGTCATTGTTCCCCCTTATAATTATGTAATCAAATATTTTCTATCGGTGTAAAATCCCTGTTTCTTTTGAATTTTGTATAACACCCTCTTGTATATCTATACATTTTATATTATTATATTTGCATAGAAAAATCTATCCTTAATTTCTATGGTACTTTTTTCCTATTTTTTATAAAGTAAAAATAAAATTTTCTAAAAAAAGTTTGAATTTAGTTAATTTTTCTTGTTTCAAATCCCATACAATGTTATGATAGTGAAAGTAATTTTTAAGGAGGGGCAACTATGACAACAAACAAATTTAGCGAACTTACCCCAGAGATTATGGAGTTTTCAAAGCTGTGCAATCAGGCGGCTACGATTAATCCTGAATTATATACCAAATATGATGTAAAAAGAGGACTGCGTGATTTAAACGGAAAAGGTGTCCTTGTCGGACTGACCGAGATTTCAGATGTCTGCTCCACTAAGATTGTGGACGGCGTATCGGTTCCGGCAGACGGAAGCCTTTACTATCGCGGTTACAATGTACAGGATATTGTAAAAGGAATCAGTCCAAGCAGCCATTTCGGATTTGAGGAATGTACATATCTTCTTCTTTTCGGAAAACTGCCAAACGAAAAACAGCTTCGCACTTTTTGCAACCTTTTGAACGAGTACCGTTCTCTTCCGACAAGTTTTGTGCGTGATATTATTATGAAAGCACCGAGCAAGGATATGATGAACACCCTCGCACGCAGCGTTTTAACTCTGTACTCTTACGATGATATGGCAGATGATATTTCTCTTCCGAACGTTCTCCGCC
>CAKRJK010000320.1 GCA_934351705.1 uncultured Lachnospiraceae bacterium | reverse complement strand
GGCCTATACTCTACATTTTCCGGTGGTGCAATCTCATCGATCGGTTCACCCAATACATTGAACATACGTCCTAAGGTTGCCTCTCCTACCGGAACGGAAATTGCTGCTCCGGTTGCTACGGCATCCATTCCACGTACCAATCCATCGGTGGAACCCATGGCAATACACCGTACCGTATCATCACCCAAATGCTGTGATACCTCTACTACTAACTTCTTTCCCTCTTTGGTCTTAATGTCAATAGCTTCATTTATTTCAGGAAGGTTTCCCTCTGCAAATTTGATATCTAATACAGCACCGATAATCTGAGTGATTTTTCCTACATTTGTCTCTGCCATTTTCCTATCACTCCTTTGTTATTTATTCTGCCTTGCATACAAATACAAGGACTTTAAGATATCGCCTCGGCTCCCGCTATAATCTCTGTTAATTCCTGCGTAATGGAACCCTGACGAGCTCTGTTATATTTCAGTGTCAAGTCGCTGATCATGTCTTCTGCATTGCTTGTCGCAGAATCCATTGCCTGCATTCTCGCACCGTTCTCACTTGCTACCGCTTCTATCAAAGCACCGTAAAACAGACTTGTAATATACTTTGGAATAATCATATCTAACGCTTCTTCTTCGTTCGGCTCGTAATTCATCAACAGATTATTGTCTTGTGTCTGCTCTGTTTCCTCTATCTCCACAGGCAGTAATTTCATCAATTTCGGTTCATGAACCACTGTGTTTTTAAAGTGTGTATAAGCCAGATAGATTTCTCCTATCTCTCCGCTTAAATATGATTCCAATACCTGATTACAGATTTCTCTTGCATCCATATACTCCGGTGATTCAATGACCTCCGGGAAAGATGCTTTGACGTGGTAGCCCCTACGTTCTAAGGCTTCACATCCCTTGTTACCGACAGTGTATAATTCTAAATCTTCGCGATTCCAGTCGTTATTTGTGATTAATTTCACAACATTAGAATTATATCCTCCCGCAAGTCCACGATTGGAGGTAATCACTACAACCGCTTTTTTGTCGGATTCATTCTTCACCAGATACGGATGATTCATGTTTCCCGACTTTGCAAGCATGGAGGTCACTGTCTGATACATATAGTTAAAATAAGAGTTTGTCTCCTCTGCACGGCTCTTTGCTTTTTGCAGTTTGACGGTAGATACAAGTTTCATGGCTTTTGTAATCTGCTGCGTACTCTGTATGCTGCTTTTTCTTCTCTTTATGTCTCTCATTGAGGCCATATGCATTCACCGCCATTCTTATTTAAAGTTTGCTTTCGACTCTTCGATTGCTTTGATCAACTTCTGCTCAATCTCTTCTTTTAATTCCTTCGTCTCACGGATAGAAGTGATGATCTCCGGATATTTCGTGTCGATATGCTCAAACAGTTCTTTCTGGAAATCCAAAAGTTTTTCTACCGGAATATCTAAAAGATATTTGTTGGTTGCCGCATAGATGATCGCTACCTGATACTCAACTGGAAGCGGCTGATACTGCGGCTGTTTCAATATCTCTTTGATTCTTTCACCCTGGGCAAGCTTCTCTGTGGTATCTGCATCCAACTCGGAACCGAACTGTGAGAATGCTGCCAGCTCACGATACTGTGCCAACTCGGTACGGATCGGTGCCGCAATCTTCTTGATCGCCTTAATCTGTGCCGAACCTCCTACACGGGATACGGAAAGACCTGCATTGATTGCCGGACGGAAACCTGCGTTGAACATCTCTGTCTCCAGATAAATCTGACCGTCTGTAATGGAAATTACGTTGGTCGGAATGTATGCGGAAACATCGCCTGCCTGTGTCTCGATAATCGGAAGTGCCGTCAAAGAACCTCCGCCTAAGCTGTCATTTAATCTTGCTGCACGCTCTAACAATCTGGAATGTAAGTAGAATACATCTCCCGGATATGCCTCACGTCCCGGTGGTCTTCTAAGAAGCAAGGAAAGTGTACGATATGCGGTTGCATGCTTGCTCAAATCGTCATATACGATTAAAACGTCCTCTCCGTTCTCCATCCATTCCTCTCCGATCGCACATCCCGAATACGGAGCAATGTACTGTAACGGTGCCAACTCACTTGCCGTAGAAGCTACGACTGTGGTAT
>CAKRJK010000319.1 GCA_934351705.1 uncultured Lachnospiraceae bacterium | reverse complement strand
ATCAAATATGTTGGGAAAAGTCAATATACTTTTACTGTGCCGGAAGATACCGTGGAAAAGAGTGTCCATTGGTATTTGATGATGGCGGACAGTTATTACAGCAAACCACAACGCGAAGAATATTTTGTCGATTCCGGCTATTATAAGTTTCATGAGGCATATCATTTGCTCAAGTTTGCAAATGAGAAGCAGATTTTGGAGAAGGCTTATAACGAATACTTGGATTTGAAAAAAAGTAATCTATGGGGAAGTCGAAAATATTTCTAAGATAAGAAAAGCAGTTTGATATAAACTGCTTTTCTTTACAAAAAGACAGTAAGGAGTTCCTATGATTTGGTACGATGATTTGTATTTATCGGAGAATATCGAGCAAAAAGCTGATAAGATCAAGTGGAAAATCAACCACAATGCAGGTCTTTTGAACACCTATGTGATTACACTTTCCCAAAATGAGCAGAATCTTTTAGAGATTATCAATACCAAAGAACTGATGCAAAAAGACTATCCGAAAAAGCATTTAGTCATTGTAGGAATCGCAAAGGGCTATGACGAAGCGGTCGAGCTTGCCGCAACCATTGTAGTCGAGACAATGAACGAACTGGGTACGACCGATATTAAAACATATTTAAAAAAGAAAAGAAGCGAGCAGAAACGGAGTAAAGATACATGACCATACTCTTAACGATTTTAAAAGTCATTGGCATTATTTTGTTAGTGCTGTTGGGAATTGTGCTGGCTTTGCTCTTATTGGTTTTGTTTTTTCCCGTCACTTACGGGATACGCGGAAAGATCGAAGAGGAAGTGCATATTAAGGGAAAAGTTTCATGGCTTTTTTCACTCATCAGCGTCAAAGTAGATGTTCACAATAAGGAGGTACACGCCCGGCTTTCCATTCTCGGCTTTATCAAGAAGGATTTATATCCCGTATCCGGGAAATCATCTGCCGAAGATAACAGCGAGAAGACAGAGGATTTCTCCGAGGATACGCTTCCGTCCATACAGGCAGCACAGCTTGAGGAGACACCGGACGATTCCTCACAGGACGACGACATTCCGGCAGAAGAAGAGAACGAGAATAAAATCAAGAATAAGGACAGGAAAAAAGCCACAAAAAAGGATGGAAAATCCTTGAAAAAATATCTTCCGTGGAATATCATAAAAACATGGATTCAGAAGATAAAATCGTTTTTTATTTCGATAAAACAAAAACTTTCCGACATAAAAAAGATTCTTTCGGATGAAACTAATAAAAACGCAGTCAAGGCAATCTGGAATGAACTGAAGCGCACATTACGACGTATCGGACCGAGAAGGGGACGAGCTGATCTGCGTTTCGCTCTGGGCGATCCGGCGGCAACCGGAAAAGTTACGGCTGTGATTAGTATACTGCCGTTCGTCTACAAAAAAGGAGTTCACATCCAACCGGATTTTACGGCAGAGAAGATGTATGTCAAAGGAACATTCAAGATCAACGGACATATTATCATGTCTCCGTTTTTCGGAACAGCGTTCCGATTATTCAAGAATAAAGACATCAGGTCATTTATCAATAAATTTAAATAAGCAGGAGGGTTACGATGGCAGATAATAGTTTTAGTTCAACAGTAGCATCATTATTCAAGGGAATGGACAGCTTTATTACAACAAAGACAGTGGTAGGAGATGCCGTTCATATCGGAGATACGATCATATTACCGCTTGTGGACGTTTCTTTCGGCGTCGGAGCAGGAGCTTTTTCCGATGATAAGAAGAATAACGGTGGCGGTGGTATGGGCGGTAAGATTACACCGAGTGCCGTACTGGTTATCCAAAACGGCAGTACCAAGCTGGTCAATGTCAAAAACCAGGACGGAATCACAAAGGTTTTGGATATGGTTCCTGATTTTGTAAACAAATTTACCTCAAAGGACAAAGAGCCGAGCGAGGGGGAGAAAGCAGCCGCAAAAGAGATGGAGGACATCTTATCGGATGCCGTAAATGAATAGAGAGACTATTTTTCATGAAGGTGCATATATTATAGTAATATATGCACTTTTTGGTGTTTGTCTATGAAAAGAGTTTGTGGATTCGGATTGTTTTGTTTTGCACTTGGATTGCTTGTGCATTGTCTGATAC
>CAKRJK010000318.1 GCA_934351705.1 uncultured Lachnospiraceae bacterium | reverse complement strand
ACAGGCAGAGAAGAGGGAATTGCGGCACAGGCAATCTGTGCATTGTCGGGATTTTATGAAGGCAGCTTTGCCGTAGCGGACAGTCAGGCAGGGTGTGCAGGCTGCAGCGGATGCAAAAAGCAGCAGTAGAAATGAAAACTTTGTGAAAGAGTTGACAAAAAACATCTTTTTGCATAAACTAAAGAAGATAAAAAAAGGCTTAGAACGAGGAGAGTAGAAAGTTACAGACCGCAGAGAGAGATTGTCGTTGGCTGTGAGCAATCTCGGAAACTGAACTTTTGAAGTGCATTCGGGAGCTGATCCGGTGAAGTAAGTAGCCGGATACGGGTACACACGTTACGTGTTTTAAGGGAGAGCAGAGATGCTCTACTTAGAGTGGAACCGCGGATAACTTCGTCTCTAACTAGAGGCGGAGTTTTTTTGTTTTGGATGGGCGGGGGTGCCACAAAGGTTCCTTCGTTTTTGTTTGAGTGTGCGGGGGTAAGGATTTCTAAATATCCCTGCGAGGTGCGGTGTGGAAATACGCAACCGGCCTAAATTCGCCATCCGTGGCTCAGTTAGGCCTTCATCAGACATCGTGTCTGATGATTGCTTGGTTGTGGGAGGGATATTAAGAAATGCTAACCCCTGCACATATAAACAAAAACGAAGGAACCTTTGTGGCACGTGGCTACCGTCCGTCCAAAATAAAAATTTGGACTGTCTACGAGCAACATTACAGGAACCAAAGCCGAAGACGCCAAAAAAAAGAGTGGAATGCACAACCCTGCTTTGATTTTGCGAATTTTCATAGGAACTTAGAGACTCTTGAATTTCGTCAAAACACAGCAGCTTTCGTACAGGGATGTACGAAAGAGGCACAACCGAGCCCGGATGGCGAGTTTGTGCCGGTTGCGTCCGTTTCCAACTCCACCCAAACGAAATTCCCAGCGTCTCTTAGTTCCTATGAACCCAAGCAAAATCAAAGCAGGGTTGTGCATTCCGCCCCCAACTTTCCAGGAATGCCCCAAAACAAATATTAAAGGAAGTGAAACCATGAGCTTTATACGTCATGTCAAAGAAGAATTTCAAGTGATACAGGAGCGGGATCCTTCGATCAAATCACCGTGGGAAGTCTTACTATATCCAAGCTTCAAGGTGATGATGACTTACAGAAGAGCACATAAGTTATATGAAAAAGGACACTATTTCCGTGCGAGAAGATTATCGCAGAGAGCGGCACGAAGAACCGGTATAGAGATTCATCCGGGAGCGGTCATCGGAAAAGGATTTTTTATCGACCACGGAAGCGGAGTGATCATTGGTGAGACGACAATCATCGGTGACAATGTGACCTTATATCAGGGAGTCACCTTAGGAGGAACGGGAAAAGAAACCGGAAAGCGTCACCCGACCTTAGAGGATAATGTCATGGTCAGTGCGGGAGCGAAAATTATCGGCTCCTTTACCATCGGTGAAAATTCCAAAATCGGAGCAGGCAGCGTCGTGTTGGAAGAAGTACCGCCAAACTGTACCGTAGTCGGTGTGCCGGGAAGAATTGTCAAAAGAGACAATGAAAAAGTTCCGAGAAGTGACATGGATCAGATCCATCTTCCGGACCCGATCAAAGATGACATCAACAGCTTGCAGAAAACCAATACGGTGCTTTGCAACAAGATTATAGATTTAGAAAAGGAGATCAAAGAGTTAAAAACGAAGAAAAACTAGGAGGAAAATATGAAGATTTACAACACGTTGACAAGACAAAAAGAAGAATTTCAACCGATCAAAGAGGGAAAGGTCAGCATGTATGTGTGCGGACCGACAGTATACAACTACATTCATATCGGAAACGCAAGACCGATGATCGTATTTGATACGTTCCGCCGTTATCTGGAATACAAAGGAAACGATGTCAACTATGTATCCAATTTCACGGATGTAGATGACAAAATCATTAAAAAAGCGATGGAAGAGGGCGTTGATGCGGATGAAATCGCAAAGCGTTATATCGCAGAATGCAAAAAAGATATGGAGGCATTAAATGTAAAACCGGCAACCACACATCCGCTTGCAACACAGGAGATTTCCGGCATGATAGAGATGATACATACTCTCATCGATAAAGGTCATGCTTATTGTG
>CAKRJK010000317.1 GCA_934351705.1 uncultured Lachnospiraceae bacterium | reverse complement strand
CACTGGTACGTTCTATCAAGGAACAGTTGATGCCGCTGCCGGATGAGACGGTTGTCTATCCGGGACATGAGCAGATTACAAAGATTGGAATAGAGAGACAGTATAATCCGTTTTTATAGAGATTTTGCAGAAAGTAGTAAAAGAAACAGCATGATTACCGTAAGTTTGAGTGAAGCAAATTTTGAATATGACATCCATTCGCTGGTCAAAGCGTTTTTTCCGAAAGAGGATGTCAAAGTATTTGCAGATTTAGAAAAAATTGCACAGTTAGAACAAAAAGAAACCCCATTATTCCATATGGAGGTTCTTTTTGAGAGAGACAGTCAAAGCATTGATATGGAAATACAGGGAGGAAAACAGCCGATGTCCATTAAGACAGAGGTGGATTTTTCCGATCGCACAGAGACGAAAAACCGTTTGAAACGTGCGTTATATCAGATGTTGTCGGAATATACGGGGCAGACACTTCCGTGGGGAACGCTCACAGGAATCCGTCCGACCAAGATTCCGATGAAAATGTTGGAAGAGGGAGTTTCAGAACAGAGTATCCGGACTTATATGAAAGATACCTATGATTGCAGTGAAGAAAAGACAGATCTTAGCATTGAGATTGCAAAGAGGGAATTAGAACTTTTGCAAAAGCTCGATTATGAGAAAGGATACAGCCTCTATGTGGGCATTCCGTTCTGTCCGAGCACCTGTTTATATTGCTCCTTTACCTCGTATCCGCTTTCTATGTGGGAAAAGGAGATCGATTCTTATCTGGATGCGTTGGAAAAAGAGATTGATTTTACCGCAGAAGCGTTTCGGGACAAGCACCTCAATACGATCTATATCGGCGGGGGAACACCGACGACTTTGTCACCGGAGCAGTTGGACAGATTGATTGCAAAAATTAAATCAAGTTTTGATTTATCACACCTTTTGGAATTTACGGTGGAAGCAGGAAGACCGGACAGTATCACAAGAGAAAAACTGGAGGTTTTGCGAAAACACAATATTTCCAGAATCTCGATTAATCCGCAGACGATGAAGGATGAGACGTTAAAGATTATCGGACGTCATCACACGGTGGCACAGACAGTGGAAAGCTATCGGATGGCGAGAGAACTCGGATTTGACAACATCAATATGGATTTAATCATGGGCTTGCCGAATGAGAATCTGGAAGATGTGCGCCGGACGATGGAAGTTTTAAAAGAACTGGACCCCGATAATATCACCGTACATTCGCTTGCAATCAAGCGGGCGGCAAGATTAAATATGTTCCGTGAAAATTACACGGATTTAAAATTTGAAAATACATGGGAAAACATTGAATTGACCGCACAGTATTGCAGACAGATGGGATTGGAACCGTATTATCTGTACCGCCAGAAGAATATGGCGGGGAATTTTGAGAATGTCGGCTATGCCAAACCGCACAAAGCCGGAATCTATAATATTCTCATTATGGAAGAAAAACAGACGATCATGGCACTGGGTGCGGGAGCGACCACAAAGTTTGTGTTTGACCATGCAACCCGTATGGAGCGTGTGGAAAACGTAAAGGATGTTGCAAATTATTTATCAAGAATAGATGAAATGATTGACAGAAAAAGGAAAAAGATGGAGGAATTACAATGGCATTAAAGAAAAAGCCGGTTACCGGAATGAAAGATATTCTCCCACAGGAGATGCAGATCCGTGATTATGTCATCAGCGTAATCAAGGAGACTTACGGAAAATTCGGGTTTACTTCAATCGAGACTCCTTGCATGGAGGACATCAAAAACCTGAGCAATAAGCAGGGCGGAGAGAACGAAAAGCTGATTTTTAAAGTGTTAAAAAGAGGCGAAAAGCTGAATTTAGAGACAGCCAAAACAGATTTGGATGTAGTGGATATGGGACTTCGTTATGATTTGACCGTTCCGCTGGTGCGTTACTATTCCAATAATGCAAACCAGCTCCCGGCACCGTTTAAAGCATTGCAGATGGGAAATGTCTGGAGAGCCGACCGTCCGCAGAGAGGTCGTTATCGCCAGTTCATGCAGTGCGATATTGATATTTTGGGAGAGCCTTCCAATTTGGCGGAAATCGAATTGATTCTTGCCACCACCACCACTCTCGGAAAATTAGGATTTAAGAATTTCCAGATT
>CAKRJK010000316.1 GCA_934351705.1 uncultured Lachnospiraceae bacterium | reverse complement strand
CTATTATCGTGTCTTGTTTTTCATACAAGGTATGTTACAATATAAGAAATAAAAAGGACAACATATCTTCCCGGAAAAGAGGTGTCACACGTATGCAGACCTGGCATAAAGAAATTGCCTACAAACAGAAAAACCCGTTTACCGATTCTGTTTTTACGGAATCTTCCATTTTCTTTGATATTGAAACCACCGGTTTTTCCCCAGCCAATACTTCTCTTTATATGATCGGCTGTGCGAGAAGGAAAGGTGATTTTATTTGTATTGACCAGTTTTTTGCGGATTCTCCGAAGGAGGAACATCTTTTGCTCTCCGCTTTTTTGGAGTTGGTAAGACAGTATGACACTATCATCTCATTTAACGGAATCGGATTTGATATTCCTTATTTAAAGGCGAAATGCAGTCAACTCTCGATTGAGGAAGATTTTTCGGAATTTTCCTATATTGATATCTACAAATCTGTGTCAAAATTCCGCCATCTGTTCAAACTGCCGAATTTCAAACAGAAAACGGTAGAAAAATTTTTGGGCATTCACCGGGAAGATCTGTATTCCGGCGGGGAATTGATTAATATTTATCACAGCTATGTGAAAACACAGGACGAAAGACAACGAGAACTTTTGCAGCTTCACAATTACGAGGATGTGATTGGAATGATCGATCTGCTTCCGGTTTTGACGTATCTTTGGCTTTTTCAGGGAGATTTTTCTGTCCGTACCATCGAAAAGAACATTTATACGGATGATACCCACTATACAAAGGACGAGTGTATCTTCACACTGAAGAATCATTTTCCTGTGCCGAAAAGAATCTCTTTTGGTTATGAGGATATTTATTTTACAAGTTATCAGGACACCACAAAGGTCAGTATTAAGATTTATGACGGAGAATTAAAGTATTTTTATCCGAATTATAAGGACTACTACTATCTTCCGAACGAAGATACTGCCGTACACAAAAGCGTAGCCTTTTATGTGGACAAAGATTATCGCACCAGAGCAAAGGCGGCAACCTGTTACAGCAAAAAGACCGGTTGTTTTCTGCCACAATATGAGGTTGTGGTTTCTCCGTACTTTAAGTTAGAATATCATGACAAAATTTCTTATTTTGAATTGACGGACGATGTCTGGGAGGACGAAAAACAGGTTCATGCCTATCTGCTTCATATTTTTTCTGTTCTGCTTCAATCTCGAAAATAAAGATCTTTCGATAGAGTTCAAAAAGATAACCGCCGTATCCGAGAACCGAATACGACGGTTTTATTGTTATTCTTATGCTTTTTCAAAAAAGAATGAGCGATTACGAAGATAATTCAAATCTTTATAATTAGTAATCTGTTCGGTACTTCCGATAAAGAGGACACCGCCTGTCACCAACGATTCGTTGAACTTGCGGTAAATCTCCTGTTTTGCATCCTCTGTGAAATAAATCACAACATTTCTGCACACAATCAAGTGGCAGTTTGTAGGATAGGCATCTTTCAAAAGATTGTGTTCTCTAAATTCCACACATTTTTTTATCTCATCAGAAATTCGATAAGAACCTCCGACTTCTGTAAAATATTTGCGCTTCAAGTCATCCGGAACAGCGGCAATACTCTTGGCATTGTAAAGACCTGCTTTTGCTTTTTCAATAACCTGTTTGTCTATGTCCGTTGCGATAATCCTGATATTGGATAGCGGAAGGTGTCTGGATAATGCCATGACCAGTGAATACGGCTCATCCCCCGTAGAACAAGCGGCACTCCAAATCTTAAGGCTTTTTCCGTATGTATTAATCAGTTTCGGAAAAACTTCCGTATCTAAGACTTTCCACTGTTCGGGATTGCGGTAAAACTCGGAAACATTAATGGTGAGGAAGTTGACAAACTCCTCAAAGCGTTCCCTGTCACCTCTGATCAACCTCACATAATCGTCATAGGAAGTGATTCTGTTTTTGGTGATCAGCGTGTCGATTCTTCGCCGCATCTGCTTTTCTTTGTAGCAGTTCAGGTCAATCTGAGTCAACGCATAGACATCTCTTTTAAATTTCTCGTAATCATCAAACATAAAACATCTCCGAAGAAGATTACTCTACTTCATTTGCAACTGCATCAATATCTACATCTGCAACGTCTGCATCGTCCTCTTCCTCCGGTTCCGGAGCGTTTA
>CAKRJK010000315.1 GCA_934351705.1 uncultured Lachnospiraceae bacterium | reverse complement strand
GATCGAGGGACAGAAGAAACCGCTTTCTGTTGAGGTTGCGGATGCTTCTTTACACTGTTTTTACGGTCAGACCGAGAACGTGGATGTCTACGCTAAGATAACCGATTCTGTTTTGGAGCAGATTATCTCGGGACAGATGACGTTCCAGCGTGCTTTTATGACCGGCGAGATGACGGCAAAGGGCAATTTTAAGACTTTACGGATGTTAGACCATATTTTTATTTTTGAATCATAAGGAGTGTTTACTATGAAGAAAGACGATTGTATTTTTTGTAAAATTGCATCGGGTGAGATTCCATCCCGAAAATTGTATGAGGATGATGATTTTATTGTGATCATGGATTTGAATCCGACCTCGAAAGGTCATTCTTTGATTATTCCGAAGGAGCATTATGCAAATCTTTTTGAGTTGGATGAGGAACTTGCAGGAAAGGCTATGAAGCTTGCGAAGAAGATGGCTGCACGGATGACGGATGTTTTGGGATGTGACGGGTTTAATCTGTTACAGAATAACGGGGAATGTGCCGGACAGACTGTTTTTCATTTTCATTTGCACTTGATTCCGCGTTATAGTGAGGATACTAACAAAATGCTGACGTTTGCCGCTGCGAATACCAGTGAGGAGGAAATGGATGCAATTTGTGCTGCGGTTCGTGAGGGGATTGCCGACTAGGGATTGTAGTAGGGGTGTTGCCGGGGTATGCTGTTGTTGGCATTGCCCCTTTGATAAAAATAAAACGAGAACTTTTTAGTGGCAGTAAAATAAATGTCCGAACAGGCGTTATAAAACCGCCGTATCAGAAACTCGACACGTTCGTGTCTCAAACAGTCTGATACGGCGGTTACGTTTTGTTCGGACATTTATTTAACTGCCACACAAAAGTTCACGAAAAATATTTCTATCAAAGGGGCAATGCCCAACAACAACATACCCCGGCAACACCCCTACTACAATCCCTAGTCGGCAATCTGGGAATATCCGGTCTTTTTTTGAAACAGGTAGGTCAGAATGCCTATGAATAACAACCCGAATCCTGCGATCCAGTATACGACGATTAGTTGGTTGGTTGTTCCGTATATTTCCAGCACTCCTTTAAAAATACTGCCCACTGTCAGCGTGGCTATCCCTGAATGATATGCACAGACAGAGATTTTTGAAAACGGTTTTTTTCTCTCGAAAAGGCTTAGCAGAAATGCCGTCAATGTTCCTCCTGCCAGAGGAATGCAAAAGGCGAACATCATGTATGGGGAATACACTCCGTGACTGAAATATTCATATATCATACCAAACAACAAACAAAACGCAGAAATCACAAAATATATTCTGCCCGAGCGCCGCAGCATTTCGTTCGATTTATTAATATCCGATGAAAACAATATCGCTCACGCTCCTCTCTTTTATCTCTCTTCCTCCTGTCGTAGGATTGTTGATCACTTCTCCGTTGAAATACATTGTGGACGAACCGCCTCCGTCTAAATTGTATACCGTTTCTGCTCCCAACTGCTGTGCAAACTCCGCCAGTTGATAGAGCGTCAGCCCTGCACTCTCACTTGTGCGTCCGTCCGAGACGATAAACAGATAATGCAGGTCGTCTATTACAGCGATTGCCGTACGCGGATTGCTTGCCATTGCTTTTCCGACCTCCTCATTTTTTGTAACCGATATTTCTCCGTCCTCGACTAACGCAGGTCCAAACGACAGGATTTGTGTTGCTCCCTGTTCTTTGAGCCGGCTTGCCGAGACATCTCCTTCATTTACAATTTCAAATGAGCCGTCCTCGTATATCACCAGATCCTCTCTGTCTTGCAATGCGGTATCCCGGTATAACGTGCCGTTGCGAAGCACGTATCCTTTTTCCTGTACCCCGTAATAATCTCCGTTAATGGCTAAGATGGCATTTTGGTCTTGTGCGATCTCTGACGTCTTTTCTGTGATATTTCGTCCGTAAGTATCACTTGCAAAGGCTGTCTGCAAATACTCTGCTGAGGACAGGGTGACATCTGCAACGTAAATGCTTGTGTCATACTCACGGTATTCTGTAAGCGTGATACTTATATTGTCATCCGTATATGTATCCTCCGTTACGACTCCCTCGGCTTCTTCGCTGTCGCTTTCCTCCTCTTCGGATTGTGCTACCACGGTATAGC
>CAKRJK010000314.1 GCA_934351705.1 uncultured Lachnospiraceae bacterium | reverse complement strand
GATAGAAAGATATACACTACCATTCTGACGAAGTACACGGTCTACCTGTCCATCCGCATAAGATACATCACCTGTCTGCGCGTTTGTCACTTTCATGATCACGTGTTTTCCGACTAAGTTATATGCAGAATCCTCTACCACTGTCTTTGAAAGGTTCTGTGTCTCTTCTAACTGTGAAAATGTTGCAAGCTGTGAAATATACTCTGTATTATCAGTCGGCTCTAATGGGTCCTGATACTGCATCTGTGCTACCAAAAGCTGTAAAAACGCATCTTTGTCCAATGCTCCGCCGGCTTTTGCCGCTGTCTTTTTGGATGCGGAAGCTGCCGCTGCATTTTCAACCAGTTTGCCGTCTTTTACTTCTTGAATAATTGCCATCGGTTTCCCTCCTTCTTACTTCTTTGTGTTATGCCGAGAAATCAACGCTGTTGCCGTTATCTCTCATAATCTTTGCCGCAAGCATTTCCTCTTCCGACATAAGACCGGATAATTCATCCAGATTATCGAGAGAAATACTTCTGCGTGCATTCTTTGCCGCCTGCTCTCTCTGCTCTTCCTCGCCGCGGTTCTGCTGATTCTCCTCTAAGTTTCGCTCGAACTCATGGCTTGCAATCGTAACCTCTACCGCTTCTACTTTGATTCCCTGCTGGTTTAAGTTCTCTTTGAGTGTTGCCACCTGGCTCTCAAGAGCTTCTTTTGCAATCTCGCTCTGTGCTGCAAGATTTGCTGTCACAACTCCTGCCTTAGAAGAAATCTGAATGTAGAGTTTGCCGAGATGTTCCGGATTCAACTGCATTTCCATTGTGGTTGCATCTCCACGGTAAGTAACTCTTGTGAAATCCGAAATCTGTCTTAAGATGTCCTCCGTATCGATCACCGGCTGCTGCATCGGTACTTCCTCTGTTCTGCCAATCGCCATATCAAAGTTCTTGTGTTCCGTCTGCGTACTTCCCGCTGCCATATGCTCGTTTGCGGCTGTAAAATTCTCCTTGCCGTCCTCTGAGGTTTCCTGCTCGGTGTTTTCTTGCAGATAATCGGTTTCCCCGGATGTCTGCTTGGTTTCTACCGTTTCTGTCTGCACCGTATTTGTGCTTTCTTCTTCATCACTGACATCTGTTACAACTGCATCGTCCGAACCCTCTGCCGTTTGTAAGGTTTCAATCGGTTCGTCCGGCACATTCTCAGAAAGTGTGTTTTCTGCCTGATTCAACGTCTGTGAAAAATCTTCTTCCGTTGCGACTGCAATCTGATTCAATTCTTCTACGGAAATTCCAAGCTCCTGCATTAATTCATCACCTAAAACTTCCACCGTCTGCATAAGTCCCTGAAAATCCGCATTCATAATCAGGCTTAAGCTGTCCTCACTTCCTGTGAGTTTTGTTGCAAGTGTTGCCAGATTTGCAGGGTCCAGTAAACTGACAAACGTAAGTCCGAGTTCGCTCATCGCTTCTTCTAACTGCTCCTTGCTTACACCAAGAGCTTCTTCGATCTCCTCGGAAACTTTTTCGGCAAATTTTGTAATCTCTTCGGCTGCTTTTTCTGCGTCCGGCTTCTCTGTTGCGGATACTTTCTGCGTAATACGGTCTTCCCTTGCACTGTATTTGTCATACTCGCTGCGTGAAAGATTGGCATTCTGTACGTTCTTTGTCAAATCTGCTTTTGTATCCGTCTGCTTTGCTCCTGTTCCCAGTTTGTCTGCCGCACTGCTGAAAAGATTTAAAAATTCTGTTTTTGCAGAGTTCTCTTTCTCCGGTTTTGCGGCTGCATTTGTCTGAATCGGCACATTCGGTGTCATTTTTGAGACATTTGCACTTGTCATGTTCCGTCCTCCTTTCCCTTTATTTTATTTATATTCTAAGGCTCCATGAGTTTGGTGATCTTTGCTGCATTTTCCTTATTCATGTTGCCGAGAATATCACCTCTTGAATCGGCTTTCATTCCTTGTAGAATCTTAGCCACCAGTTCAAAGTCATCCGTCATCGTATCAAAGATTGCGGCTGCTTCTTTTGGTTTCATCTCACTGTATGTCTTAACATAATCCTGGATCTTTTGATCCTGCTGCTGTTGTTCCACTACCTGTTTGTAGAGAATTTCGGCATTGGAAGAATCAATGCTCTCATAATATTTCTTATATTCATTTATATCGGGTGATTGAT
>CAKRJK010000313.1 GCA_934351705.1 uncultured Lachnospiraceae bacterium | reverse complement strand
CTATAATCTTATTCATATTCTTTCCTCTTTTCTATCTAAGCAAAAAAATCCACTTTTTATAATATCGGAAAACATTGGGGAAGTCAATGTTGTGTGCGAGGTGAGACGAAGTGTTAATTATGAGGATTATATAAGAAAGCTACTTCTTAAAAATGGTATTACGATTTGATGGTGGCATCATGACAACAGTCCTCATAATGCACTGCAACACACCTTAGATAAAATCAGATTGGTATATTTTGGTCGTGAAACGGTCATACTGATTTTATGAAGAAGAATTTTATGATTTGCGGATTGACGGGATGGTGTATGGAAATTTTGTTTACTGCGTTTCATGCACGTCCGAAAAAAGATTTTACATTGAAAGGACAAACCTCGGTCTGGATGTTTCCGATTTATGGGCTTGCCTCGCTGATCGCACCTCTCCAGCGATGTATCGGAAATAAACCTGCCGTGGTGCGGGGCGGTGTGTACACGCTCGGAATTTTCACCTGCGAATATGTCAGCGGTTCTGTTTTAAGAAAGCACAATCTGTGTCCCTGGGATTACAGCGGAGAACCCTCAAATGTCAATGGGTTGATTCGGTTGGACTATGCCCCTTATTGGATGGCTGCCGGGTTGATTTTTGAGAAGATTTTGAAAGGGGTGGAGTGAGCGAGGACGGATTTTTACGGGCAAAATGCCCGAAAAAATCCTGCACCCCCACACCTGCCCACATCCAATATGGTAGCAAGTGGAGACAAACGCCGGAAGCCAATGCCTGAATCTGTGGGGACTTGAAAACTTTTGTGCGGTTCTTGGGTGTTTGGCAGACAAATAAACCGCACATTCCGCAATGTCTGAGCACAGCGAGTTTTGCGAAATGTGCGGTCGCCCTTATTTGTTTGACAAACGCTCTAGAACCGCTAAAAAGTTTGAACTCCCCACGGATTCAGACATTGGCTTCCGGCGTTTGTCTCCACCCCCAATACCCCCAAAAATTTCACCTTGAAAAATCCTCCCATCTATTATATGATAGTAAAAATACTTAAGGGAGGATAATTATGCGACATTTAATGAGTCCATTGGATTTCTCCGTCGAAGAGCTGGACAAATTGTTGTCTCTTGCCAACGACATCGAGAATAATCCTGCAAAATATGCACATGCCTGTGACGGCAGAAAACTGGCAACCTGTTTTTACGAGCCAAGCACCCGTACCCGTTTATCATTTGAGGCGGCAATGCTCAATCTCGGTGGCAGCGTTTTAGGTTTCTCCAGTGCCGATTCCAGTTCCGCCGCAAAAGGAGAAAGTGTTTCCGATACCATTCGTGTTATTTCCTGTTACGCAGACATCTGTGCAATGCGTCATCCAAAAGAGGGAGCTCCTCTCGTTGCTTCCCAACATTCTACCATTCCAGTAATCAATGCCGGTGACGGCGGTCATCAACATCCAACCCAGACATTAACCGATTTATTAACTATTCGTTCTTTAAAAGGCAGATTAGACCATCTGACTATCGGTTTGTGCGGGGATTTGAAATTCGGTCGTACCGTTCACTCACTCATTAACGCTCTGATCCGCTATCCTGGAATTGAATTTGTACTGATTTCTCCTGAGGAGCTTCGCGTTCCAAGCTATATCAGAGAAGATGTCTTGGAAAAAAATCATGTGCCTTATAAGGAAGTCATCCGCTTAGAAGAGGCGATGGAACACCTTGATATTTTATACATGACCCGTGTACAAAGAGAACGTTTTTTCAACGAGGAAGACTATGTACGCATGAAGGATTTCTACATTTTAGACAAGGCAAAGATGGATCTGGCTCCAAAAGACATGATGGTATTGCATCCGCTGCCGCGTGTAAATGAAATCTCCGTTGAGATTGATGACGATCCGCGTGCAGTCTACTTTAAACAAGCTCAATACGGTGTCTATGTACGCATGGCTTTGATACTGACACTGCTTAATATTCAACTATAAGGAGGAAACATCATGTTAAATATCAGCGGAATTCAAGAGGGTTTTGTCCTCGACCATATTCAAGCCGGAATGAGTATGCAGATTTATCATTATCTGAATCTGGATAAACTGGACTGCACCGTTGCGATTATCCAAAACGCAAAAAGCAACAAAATGGGAAAGAAAGATATTATCAAGGTCGAATGCGGTATCGACGCC
>CAKRJK010000312.1 GCA_934351705.1 uncultured Lachnospiraceae bacterium | reverse complement strand
ATGTGGCAGCATATTTTATCAAAGATTTTCCGTTAAAAGTCAGGGTTCAGGATATGAAGCCGACAAAAGAGATTTGTTTAAAAATGTATCAGGTGGGAATCCCGGCAACCTTAAATATGGCATTGCCATCCGTATTGATTTCGGCATTAAACGGAATTTTGTCCGTATACTCACAGATGTACGTGGTAATCCTGGGGATTTATTTTAAATTGCAAAGTTTCATCTATCTTCCTGCAAACGGAATTATTCAGGGAATGCGTCCTCTCATCAGCTACAACTTCGGAGCGGGGGAAAAAATGCGTGTGCGTCGGATCTTCCGTATCAGTCTGGAAATGATCATTGTGATCATGTGTGTGGGAACGGCACTCTGCCAGTTCTGCCCGGGGCTGTTGATGGGAATGTTTACTGAGAGTGCAAAGACTTTGAGTGAGGGTGCAAAAGCACTTCGGATTATCAGTGGCGGATTTGTCATATCGGCAGTTTCGGTAGTCTGTGCGGGAGCGCTGGAGGCACTCGGCAAAGGCTTTTCTTCCTTAGTTATTACGTTGATGAGATATGTTGTTATGATACTACCGGCGGCATGGATAGGTAGCCGTCTGTTGGGAGCAGCAGGTGTCTGGTGGGCATTTGTCATAGCGGAAGTGATTACGGCGGTTGTTGCAATTTTTATCTGGAAACGACAAAAAATAAGTGCCGAATAGCAGGGAAATAGGGCGAAACAGCAAAAAGTGTCGAAAACGGATTGACAACAGTGGAATTAATGATATACTTAATCATGTACGAAAAAAACTGACTTTTTAACTTTTATGGAGGGAAAAAATGAAGAAGTTTATGGCAACACTTCTTACCGCAGTGATGGCTCTTTCACTTGTAGCATGTGGAAGCGGCAACGGCGACAAGAAGGCAGACAAGGGAGAAAACGTAGATAAGTCCAACATCAAGGTCGGTGTTATCTACATTGGTGATGAGAATGAAGGTTACACAGAGACTCATATGCGTGGCGTTGACGCAATGCAGAAAGAGTTAGGATTATCTGATGATCAGATTATCGAGAAAACTTTGATTCCAGAGAGCGAAGAGTGTTATGATGCAGCAGTTGATTTAGCAGAGCAGGGATGTGACATCATCTTCGGTACAAGCTTTGGTCATGAGGATTACTTGATCCAGGCAGCAGAAGAGTATCCGGAAGTTCAGTTCTGCCACGCAACAGGATATCAGGCAGCATCTAGCAAATTAGATAATATGCATAACTATTTCACATCTATCTATGAAGCTCGTTATGTATCCGGTGTTGTTGCAGGTATGAAATTAAACGAGATGATCGACAACGGCGAGATTACTGCTGATCAGGCAAAAATCGGTTATGTAGGAGCTTTCCCATATGCAGAAGTAAAATCCGGTTATTCCGCATTTTTCTTGGGAGCAAGAAGCATGTGCCCATCTGCAACCATGAAAGTTATTTATACAAATAGCTGGGCAAGTATTGATTTAGAGAAAGAAGCAGCAGAGTCCTTGATCGCAGATGACTGTGTATTGATCTCCCAGCATGCTGATACAACAGGTGCTTCTACAGCATGTGAGCCGGCAGGCGTTCCAATCGTAGGTTACAACGTATCTATGATCGCAACTGCTCCGACACAGGCATTGACATCCGCAGCAAATAACTGGGGACCATACTATACTTATGCAGTACAGTGCGTATTAGACGGTAAGAAAATCGACACAGACTGGTGCCAGGGATTCAGCGACGGTTCTGTTTTAATTACCGAGTTGAACAAAGCAAATATTGCAGAGGGAACAGAAGAGAAGGTAGCAGAAGTTGAGCAGGCTATCAAAGACGGTACATTACATGTATTCGATACTTCTACATTCACAGTAGACGGTAAGACAGTAGAGTCATGGAAAGACAAAGCAGGAAATGAATATGTAAAAGACGGCTATTTCCATGAGTCAGAAGCAAAATCTGCACCTGCATTTGAGTTAAACATTGACGGAATTGAAAGTGTAGAGAAATAATAGTGCAATCTATTTGAATTCATGAAATCAAAGGGGTTGTTGCGAAATGATGATTTTGCAGCAGCCCCTTTACAAGTTCAAAAAAGGAGGTTTGGTTGTGACAGAGGTAAACGCAATCGAATTAAAAGGTATCACAAAGAGATTCGG
>CAKRJK010000311.1 GCA_934351705.1 uncultured Lachnospiraceae bacterium | reverse complement strand
AACCCTACCGCCCATGCACCCGAAATGCGATACGGCGGCGGGGAACATCGTTGTTCTATGCGGAAAGTCACCCCCGTTACAGATATTTTTCTTCAAAGTCTGATTCCGTGAGCGGTTTGTCGTAGATATAACCTTGTATAAACTGCACCTTCTGCATATTTTTAATGCTTTCTAACTGTGTCGGTTCCTCCACACCCTCTACACAGACCATTACGCCGATCGTCTCTGCCAATGTACCGACCATATTTACGAATGTCTCGGAAAAATCATCTTTTCCAATGTCTATGACAAAGCATCGGTCGATTTTGATGACATCAATCGGCAGTTCACGGATATGGTTCAAAGAAGAGTATCCGGTTCCGAAATCATCTAACGCAACCTTTACACCCAATTCCTTGATTTCTCCTAATACCCGCTTCATTCTTGTAATATCATTGATTGCAAGGCTCTCCGTTACCTCAAGTGTCAGATTCTCAGGGCGTACTCCCGTATCTTCTAAGACATTGCGGATTCGCTGTGCAATATCATTTTGCAAAAGCTGTACCACGGATAAGTTGACATTGACATGATAATCGGGATGTCCCATATCATTCCAGTATTTGCATTTCTCACAGGCTTTCCGCAATACAAAATCTCCGATTGGATTGATTAAGCCCAGATATTCTGCCAACGGGATAAACTCACCCGGTCCTATCATTCCCATCTTTTCGGAATACCATCTTACCAGAGCTTCCGCTCCGCAGCACTGCTCTTTTCCGTTATCAATGTCAATGATCGGCTGATAGTATACCGCAAACTCCTGACAGGAATTTGCCGTCGCATCTCTCATATTTTTTTCCATGTCAAGACGTCTGAATGACGTACTCTCTACATTGTCGCTGTAATAGGAAATACGGTTCTTTCCCTGATTTTTTGCTTCATACAATGCCAGATCTGCTTTTTTTATCAGCTCTGTGACACTGTCTCCGTTCGTCGGAAACCGCACCACACCCATACTCATCGTACAGTAGTAATCGGCTCTTTGCAAAAACCACGGTTTGTTGAAAATATTTTGTATCTTATCTAAGATTTCTTCCAGCTTATCATAAACCTCCGGACGTATGATGACGATAAATTCGTCTCCGCCCATACGATAACAACTATCCTCTATTTCTTTAATCCTTCGCAGACTGCTTGAGATTGCTTTGAGTAAAATATCCCCGTAAGGATGTCCGAGTCCGTCATTGATATGTTTGAAATCATCCAGGTCAAGATATAATAATGCTCCCTCTTGTCCGTTCTCTTTTGCCTCTTTGATATGTAAACGCAAATCCGATTCGCACCGCATTCTGTTATACAGACCGGTTAAGAAATCGTTGTTTGCCTGTCGCTCTATCTTTTGCTGATATGCCTTCTTGTCCGTGACATCATTGACCACTCCCAGAGAGACACACTTTCCGTCTATCCAGTTGATATTGGTCACACGGATGTCATACCATGCCTGAAGCTGATTGAGGTACACTTCCGCGTGCGGTTTCGTGAAACGGGAATCCGTCTGGTATTTTCGTATCATTTCCTCCATCGTGTGGTGATCCATAAATGCCTCAAACATCTTTTGAAACTGCTGGTTCGTATACAGAGATTTCCGCTCCGCAAGATTAAATACGCAGACACCGCTTCCGATATTTTCTAAGATTGCCTCTAAGGAAGCATAGGAACTCGCCAATGAGTTTTTGGAAATTCTTCTGCTCAGAATACTTCGGATAATCCTCTTTACATCATTGACAAATTTAATTTCCTCCGGAGTCCATACTCTTTCTTTCCGGTTTTCCTCAAACGCAAGATACATGTTGGTCTCGCCATTCACATTGATTGGAAGGTAGATTCCTGCCTTGCGGCGATACCTGCGAAAATAAGTCTCAAATTTTTTCGGCAGCACCATATCCGATGAGATGAGATATGCATTGCCGTTTGCCCACGGTACTTCCTCCTCCGTCATGCGGTTCATAATCTTTTTCTGATTTGCATCCTGAAATCCCCAGTCCACGACCATCTCAATGGAATTGCCCTGCTTGTCAACCTGATAAAGACTTCCGCACTCAATATCCAGATAAGAACATACCAGTTCTAAAATATCTTTTCCAACCTCCGCAAAGGTTCTGTCACTCTCCAGCATTCCGACAATCTGCGT
>CAKRJK010000310.1 GCA_934351705.1 uncultured Lachnospiraceae bacterium | reverse complement strand
GATTTAAAGAAAACCGAAGTGATTGCAATTCCGCGGGAAACGGTCGTGGAAGTGGATGAGTATTATACAAACGGTAAATTTTATCAGACGAAAGAGGAACAGATCTGCCTGCAATATGCTTACGGACAGACGAGCGAGCAGGGATGTGAGCTTGCAAAGAAGAAAGTTGAGAAGCTGCTTGGCATAGAGATTGACTATTACTGTGCGATGAGCATGGCGGCAATTCCGGTCATTATAGATGAAATGGACGGAGTCTCGGTGACGATGTCACAGGATTACGTGATACCGGAACATGAGTATACAGCCGGAAACACCGAATTATTATCGGGGGAAGAGGCGTATGAGTTTATCCATTTCCGTGATATTGAGCGGTACGGAACAAATCTGGAGCGTATGGCAAGGCAAAAGGATTTTTTAAAGGCGTTCGTGCCGCAGGCAAAGGAAAAGGCGAAAAAGAATCCGACCTTTCCGCTCAGACTTTATCGTGCGTTGGAGGATATGATGACTACGGATATTCCGATGAGAAAGATTCCGTTTTTTGCTTATGATGTTATCCAAAGCGGATTCGATGAAGACGGGATTTTGCGGATTCCGGGAGAGGATATTCATGTGGGGGAGTATGATGAGTTTATTGTGGACGAAGAAAGATTAAGGACGCTTATGCAGTATGTGAAATAATAGAGGGAGTTGCCGTCCAAAACGGCTGCGGCATGTATCTGCTTTCATCAAACAGGGCGTGAACTTTTTAGCGGCAGTAACAGACATTCGAGCAAACGCAATCAAACCACGGTATCAGAAACTCGGCACTTTGTGCCTCAAACAGTCTGATACCGTGGTTGCGTTTTCTCAAATATCTGTAACTGCCGCACAAAAGTTCCCACAAATGTTTGATGGAAGCAGATACATTCCGCAGCCGTTTTGGACGGCAAATTCTGGCGGAACCTTTTGTACATATTGCTCAAAATGCAAGAAGAAAAAAGTGGATATTTGTGCAAAATATATTGACGGGAACGGAGCGTTAGAGGTATAATAAATACGAAGTATATGGGAATTTAAGGGAAGTCTTGGATTTTACACATGAGCAAAGAAGGAGAATGATTATGAGTAAAATGAGTAAAAAATTTATGGCATTGTTGCTGGTAGCAATTATGACAATGGGATTAAGCATGACAGCATTTGCGGCAGACAATAACAGCCCGAGTGCAACTCCGGTTGATGAGAAAGATTGGTATCAGGAGTGGTATAATCAGTGGTTAACAACTGATCAGGACAAAGACGCATATTTTGCAAAGTATGTATATGATACAGTATCTGTACCGGTAGGAATCGGTTCTGTTGCAAAAATCACAGACAAAGATATGCAGCATAAAGTGATTGATCAGATTAAGGCTGTTTTTGATCAGTACAATGCAACAGTTAAGTTAAAAGAAAAAGCAAATGCATACAACGGTTCTTACATCATTTGGGAATGGGCTTTTGATGTGCAGGGTGTTAAGAGTGGAGAAGTTACCTTAAAACTTTCCGATAACTCTGCTATAGGAGGAACATTCAAAGTTTCAGATTTTGTTGGTAACTTAGTAGTTGTATCTCATTACAATGAGGCAACAGGTAAATGGGAGCAGATGGACAAGTTAGCAGAAATTGATGCAAACGGATGCATCACAATCAACTTCTCATCTTACTCACCGATTGTTTTACATATGACAAACTTCAAAGCATCTGATTTAGCACCGGATTCAGGAATCTCTGTATACAAAACAACTATGACACCGGTTGCAACTCCGTTAAGTGCACCAAAGACCGCTGACAATGTAGTTGGTATTTATGTAGCAATTCTCGGATGTGCCGTAGTAGGTCTTGGAATTACAAGAAAAAGAATGGCACGCTAATAAGTAAGAGATATATTCCCTAAAGTTTTCATGCAAGATAGAGAGGCGGTTGCCCTCTCTATCTTTTTTACGCAGGAGAAAGCGGGAAGATATAAAAGGAGGTCTGCTATGGCAGCGGGAAAAAGTAAGGCAAAGAAACAACAGCAGAAAAAGCGTACGCAGGAGCAGACGGAGCTGTTGATTTATTTTATGGGAATCTGCCCGTTTTTGATGGGACTATGTAAACAATGGCTTATCTTTGGCACGGCACTGTTCGTATTGGCTACGATCCTTGTGATCTGTGTTTCGGAAAAAAG
>CAKRJK010000309.1 GCA_934351705.1 uncultured Lachnospiraceae bacterium | reverse complement strand
GTATTTGGACGCAACTGCATCAAACCATCCCATACGTCTCGGACGGCCTGTGGTTGCTCCGAACTCTCCTCCGTCACCGCCGCGTTTTCTAAGCTCGTCTGCCTCTTCTCCGAAGATCTCACTGACAAACTCTCCGGCTCCTACTGCGGAAGAATATGCTTTGCATACTGTGATTACTTTTTTGATCTCGTATGGCGGGATTCCTGCTCCGATTGCTCCGTAAGACGCCAATGTTGAGGATGACGTTACCATCGGATAGATTCCGTGATCCGGATCTTTTAAGGTTCCAAGCTGTCCCTCTAATAAGATATTCTTTCCGTCCCGGATTGCCTGATATAAATAAGAGGATACATCGCATACATACGGTGCGACCATCTCTCTGTAACCTTTTAATTCTTCAACCAGATCTTCCGGTTTTAAGAGCGGTTTGTGATACAGATGCTCCAACAGAACATTCTTCTGCTCACAGACACGTGCCGCTTTTTCTTCGATCAACTCGTCATCAAATAACTCGCTGACCTGAAAACCGATCTTGGCATATTTATCTGAATAGAACGGTGCGATTCCGGATTTGGTGGAACCAAAAGATTTTCCTCCGAGACGTTCCTCCTCATATTGGTCAAATAAAATATGATAAGACATCACGATCTGCGCTCTGTCCGATACTAAAATCTTCGGCGTTGGCACATCTCTGTCCGTGATGGATTTAATCTCGTTAAAAAGTACCGGGATATTTAAAGCAACTCCGTTTCCGATGATACTTGTTGTATGATTGTAAAATACACCGGATGGCAATGTGTGAAGTGCAAATTTGCCATAATCGTTGACGATTGTATGTCCTGCATTTGCTCCTCCCTGAAAACGTACGATAATGTCTGCCTCTTTTGCAAGCATATCTGTAATCTTACCTTTTCCTTCATCTCCCCAGTTTGCTCCGACTACTGCTTTTACCATTCTATTTTTCCTCCTCATAAACGATAAAAAATGCGTTTGTTCACATCAACACGCTTTTACTTCCTAATTATACACAAATGTTTCTTATAAGTAAAATCAATCTTATTTATGTCCTGCATAATTTTTACTTATGTCTTGTCTTTTTCAGGCATACGACCGTTTTCCACAAACTCCAAAAAACCTCTTGCCGCCGCTGACATCGGCATCTTATCATCCGTCACAATGCAAAAATGTCTTTTGGGTATCTCTTTCTCAAAATGCAGCCGATACACTTCCTCTCTCTCCATTGCCTCTTTTGCAAAATCCTCCACGACGCTTGCCACACCGAATCCCCGGATGGCAAACTGCAATAACATCGCACTTGTCGCAAGCTCTATCTCAGGCACAAGCTGCACCCCGTTTTCCCCCAAAAAATCTTCCACATATGCTCTGGTGGACGTTGTTCCCTCAAGACACATGATCGGAAGTGATTCCAGTTCTTTATACTGCATCGGACGCTTTGAGAGTTCGTGGAATTTTTTTCCGACCACGAATACATCCTGTATATCACGCACTTTTTTGAATTTTAAATCCATACGTGTCCGGATCGGCGTGCTGACCACGCCAAAATCAATCGAACCGTCCTGAAGCATTTTGAGCGTTTCCGGTGTCGGTGCGTTTTTGACCGTCATTCTGATTTTCGGATACTGCTCATGGAATTTTTCCAGATATTCCAACAGATAAAACTGCAATGTCATATCACTCGCTCCGATACAGAGTTCGCCTTCCTCCAGATCCAACAGCTCCATAAACTTTCTTTCTCCGAGACAGATGGATTCATACCCCCTTTTGACATGGGAATACAGGACTTCTCCCTCTGTTGTGAGACGGACGCCTTTGGAGGTACGCACGAACAGCGGATTGCCCAGTGCATTCTCTAAGTGTTTGATCGCCTGACTGACCGCCGGCTGGGAAATGGAAAGTTCCTCTGCCGCTAAGGTAATGCTCTTTTGTTTTCCCACATAATAAAAGATTTTGTAATATTCCAGATTTATATCCATAAACTGCTTCTTTCTTATAATGCTTTGAATATGTTTTTAACATAAGTATCTCTTATATCTTTTGGTAATATTATATCAAATTCTTATTTTCTCTTCAAGATTTGTGCGTTTGCAGATTTTTACACTTGTAATAAGTCGTTTTTTTCTATAAACTAATATTCTAGCAGAATAATCAGGCTGTTTTCACAGCCTGCTACAAGCAGAGAGT
>CAKRJK010000308.1 GCA_934351705.1 uncultured Lachnospiraceae bacterium | reverse complement strand
GGATACAGGAGAGAGATACCTTTCCACCGCACTGTTTGAGGAGTAAATAGAACATGAAAACCGAGGGTTAGAGATGAGGTTCTGCGAAAAGGGACACAGAGCGTCAACTCTAACCCTTATTTTTTGGCAGATAAGATTTCAATGCCAACACAAGACATGTGCACAGGACGATCTCGCTTGCGAGTAATCCCCAGAGGTATCCCTTCATTCCCAAAAGCGGGATGGCAAATACCGCAAACAACAGCCGGATTGAAATACCGATCAGATTATAACAAAAAGTCTGCAAGGTTTTTCCAAGTCCGTTGAGAATGGAAACAAGCGTGGAGGCAAGATACATGAACGGACAGATAAAACTCAACTGCCTGATATACTCGCCGCACAAATCGGTGTGAAACAAGAAATTTCCAAGAAAACTGCCGGTTGCAAAAAAGAAAACAGTACAAAAAAAGCCAAACAACATACAATACGTGATGGATTTTGATACCGCAGTCCTGATTTTTTCCTCCTTTCCAGCGGCAGAAGCCTCGGACACCGTAGGAAGCAGCATGACAGCAAGGGAGTTCGTGATGGAGGACGGAAACAAAATCAAAGGAAGAACCATTCCGGTCAAAATTCCAAACAAACTCAACGCCTGTGAGGTACTAAGCCCCGATTCCTGCAATTTAAGGGGAATCAGAATTGCCTCCATACTGGTAAAAAGGCTTAATACCACACGGTTTCCGGTCATCGGAAGGGAGAGACAAAAAATTTTTTTACAGGCAGAAAAAAGAGAATTCAGCGGAAATTTTGAAATGCGGATGGCAGCCATAGTGAAAAGAGAAGAGGCGGCTTCTCCGCAGACAACGCCCCATACCGCGATAGAGGGGCTGATTTCAATACCGTCCTGAAGCTGGATGCGGTAAATCACATAAACGCTCAAAACGCGGACAATCTGTTCTAAGAGCTGTGCAACAGAGGGGATGGCGGCTTTTTTGATTCCGTAATAATAACCCATGATGCAGTTGTGAATGCTACAACACGGAATGGCGTAGGCAAGAATACGGAAAAGAGGAGCCGTGCGGGATTCGTGTACAATTCTCGTTGCCAAAAAATCTGCGTGATTATGCAGATAGAATGCACATAAAATGGACAGACTAAAAGACAGCAGAAAACCTGCAACCATGTAACACTTTCCGCTGATGTTGTTTTTACTTACAGAGGCCTCTGCCACATATTTTGAAATAGCACTCTGGATTCCGGCAGAAGTCAGAGCAAAACACAAGATGTAGACAGGAAAAATAAGCTGATAAATGCCGACGCCTTCTGCACCAATTGTATGAGAGAGGAATATTCTATAGAAGAACCCTATAATTCTGCTTAAAACACCGGAAGCAGTTAAAAGAATTGTTCCGATAAACAGAGGATTTTTGATGATTCGGGATAAATTCATAAGAGGCTCCCGCAAAAACTTTTATTGAAATATATGCGAGATGTCCTATTGACAGAACCGAAATTCCATATTATCATATACATATAAAACATATAGGAATAGTAGGAGATGGAGAGATGATTTATTTAGATAATGCAGCAACGACAAAAACCGACGAAGAAGTTGTAAAAGCAATGCTTCCGTACTTTACAGAGAGTTACGGAAACGCTTCAAGCGTTTATGAGTTTGGAAATAAAAATAAAATAGCACTGAGTGATGCGAGAGAGGTTATTGCAAATTCTATCGGAGCCAAGCCGGAGGAAATCTATTTTACCGCGGGTGGTTCCGAGAGCGACAACTGGGCGTTGAAAGCAACCGCAGAGGCATATGAAAAGAAAGGAAAACACATCATTACCAGCAAGATCGAGCATCATGCCATTCTGCATACCTGCGAGTATTTAGAGCGACGCGGATATGAGATCACCTATCTGGATGTGGACGAAGAGGGCGTTGTGGATTTAAACCAGTTAAAAGCAGCAATCCGGCCGGATACGATTCTGATTTCCGTAATGTTCGCCAATAATGAGATAGGAACCATAGAACCGATCAAAGAAATCGGAGCAATCGCAAAAGAAGCGGGTATTTTGTTTCACACAGATGCGGTACAGGCATTCGGACAAATCCCGATCAATGTCGATGAAATGAATATTGATATGATGAGTGCCAGCGGACACAAGTTAAACGGCCCGAAAGGAGTAGGATTTTTGTATATCCGAAAAGGAGTAAAATCGGGTTCTTTCATT
>CAKRJK010000307.1 GCA_934351705.1 uncultured Lachnospiraceae bacterium | reverse complement strand
GTACTATGGTGTCTGACACGACATAGTTCTTATCCAGCTTATAATAGACTACCAGATCGCCGTCCTGGATTGCCGGTGCCATTGAAATATCCCGACATTTGTACATTCCGAAGACAAAGACATACAGCAGTCCGAGCAATGCGATAATTTCCATGATTTTTACAACCAGACCGTAGACATCCTTTGCCAGAGAATACTCTGTTGTTTTCGGCTGTGTCTCTTTTTCTTTTTTCTTCCAAATTTTTTTCATATTCACCTATGCATTACTTCTTCTTTTTCTGCGATGTGCGATATATCCTACTGCACCGATGCCTGCCAACGCACTTGCTATGGCGATCACCGTCGGAACATTTTCGCCGCCGTTTGAGACTCCCGCAGGGGTTGCTCCTTCATAGGTATTGCTGATATCCACTCTTATGCCTCCCGACAGCTTATAGTATCTGGCATTGTTCTGCGGATTACCGGACCATTCCCCCCCGTCATTAAATACATAATACTCGCCTTTGTATTTTATAATGTCGCCTCGTTTTACGGGATGGACCTGATTGGCATCATCCTCGACCTCGACGATTGTTCCCGTCAGTTTTTCGATATTGTAGCTATTAAGAAGACTGTCTTTTAATGCCTCGTTTTCAACATGCCATCTTGAAATTTTTGCTTCCCTGCAGACCACGTAATATTCTCCGTCATATTGGAAAATACCGCTCGGACTAAGCGTCTTTTGTTCATATTCATCTGCAAAGTCCTCTGCATTCGGCCATACATCCGTGACAATCGGGACATCTGTTCCCGGGTAATACTCTCCCGCTCCTATGGTTCCGCTTAAGACACCCTGATAGGTTGTGGTATATCCCTTTGCATCCTCTTGTGCGATTGTATATTGATATCCATACGGAATATCCTTTAAAGTCATTGTCTGACCGTGCTTTAACTTCAGTGTTGCACTGCCGTTCTTTGTCAGTGTGATGACCTCGTCTTTCGGTTTGTCATTACCGGAGGTAACTTTGACCTTGCCGCCGACGCAGGTGATTTTCTTATCGTTCGGAACATTGCCGTTTGCATCTTTTAACGTGATATTTACGGTAAATGCTTTTGTATAATCTGCATATTTTCCTTCGGCTTTCATTGTCAGTGTCAGATCCGCTGTTGTCACGTGGTAAACCTCACCGCTTTCATATGTCTTCCAGTAAGCCTGCAAGGTTGCTTTTTCTCCCATCAGACCATGTGAGGTGACCTTTGTGGCATAATTCAAAGAAATTGTCTTTCCCGGTTTTAATGTGACCGGTTCCTGCAATGTGTAAGTGATCACTCCGTCCTGACACTCATAAGTCCAATTCTGGTTCAGATCCGGTAAATTCGTCGGTGCCAGATTTCCGTTTACTTTGTCTTGCACCACCGTTCCCGCCGGAAGAACCACTTTGACGTCTTCTTTGTTTGTGATGTTCAGCGTGTACTGTAACTTATCACTGATATGTACTGCTGCCGCATCTTCCTTTGTCTCCGCTCCCGTCGGTGTCGCAGTCTTTTCTATTCCCCATTCTGCGAGGTTGAAGCGGTATATCATTTCATCTTTGGTATTGCCGTCCTGCATAAAGTTCTGTAATGCAGTAACACTGTGTTTTTTGTCTAATACATATCCTTCCGGAGTCTCATGGATACTGATGATGGTTTCCCCGACATTTCCCATTGCATACTCTTCTGTCACGGTGTACCATCTGTCATCTGCCAAAACCGCTCCCTGTGTTCCCTCAGGTACTTCGGTATAAATCTTAACACTGTATTCCGCTTTATCCGGCACTACCGCTTTTTCCTGCCACTGTGCCACAAAACGGAATCTGTGGTCTCCGTTATCTTTCGGTGCATACTCTGTGTAAGTTGTACCGTGAACGGTATAAACCTGTTTCTCTGTATCCAGACCGAATTGGTAATTACTGCTGTCTATCGTAAAGATTGCTCCCGCATTGTAAATAGTGTCTTTGCTGCTTGCGCCCTCGTTGACAGATTCTAATTTCCATCCCGCAAAAACATAACCTTTCTTCTGCGGCGTCTGGTTTGGCATGGCAATTTTATTTCTGCCGTTCTGGATCGTGTATGTTCCGTCTGCTGTATACTCTGTACTGCCTGCCATTGTGCCTCCTGCCAGATCGTATTCTGCACGGTAGACATACGGATCACAGCTCAGATACAGGTTTCTCATCTCAATGCCGCATCCT
>CAKRJK010000306.1 GCA_934351705.1 uncultured Lachnospiraceae bacterium | reverse complement strand
ATGCAAGACTCTCTGAGTCAGCAGAATCAGGATTTGCAGAGTGAGATTGATCTTTATCAACAGGATGTAAAGGACATCACCACGAAAAAGCTCAATGCATATCAAAAAGCACAGATTACTTACTACAACCAATCCGTAGAGGAAAGCAATCAAAAGATAGAAGAACTTCAAACACTGGTAGAAGAAATCGAAGATGCAGAAAGTGACCTCGTGCGTAAGAAAAAGATAAAAGACCTGCAAAAAGAAATTGAGAAGCTGCAAAAACGGGACACCTTAGAGATGCCGGAGGAATTTGAAGAGATAGCGGATGAGGAAACAGAAGACTATATCGGAGATTTACAAAAAGACCTGTTGTGTTTAAGTCAGAATCTTGATATTGAAAATGCACGGAAAGAGGACGGCACACTGCTGACCTTACCGCAAGCGGGCATTTCCCTTGCAAATGCGGCGATTACGTTATCAGCCTCGGATATTACTTATGCGGTTCCTGAATTATCCGTCACCTCGCCGACGGTGTCAGAGGACAAATTACAAAAAATTGAGACTCTTTATAAGATTTCAAAAGACGGGTTAGAGGATGCGGTACAGAAGAATATCGTGGATGTCATTCTGAAAAGAAACGAGGACATTCAAAATAGGGTACTTGCCGATACAAGAGATTTTTCCGACAAGCAGCAGACCTATCAGTCCGAACTGGATTCGTTTGATCCGTATTCATACATGGATTACGGAGATATTTCAGAGCAGTTGGCAAAAGTATCGGAGAATGTGTCCTCCATACAGTCGGATATGAACGAGAAAAATCAGATTTATCTGAACTACACGGCGGATGTTTACGAGCTTGCCAACGAGCATACCAGAATCCTGCAGGAAGATTTATTGCGGGCAAACGAAAAGACAGGTCAGAACATCGTAAATCAGGTTGAGACACTGAAAAGCTCCAGAACAGATAAAAACAAGAGTAACATAGGTATTCTTATAGGAATCACAAAGAAATTAAAGTACACAAGAATGGGAGATCTTCCATATCGTGAAGTTTATGATTTTATTGTCAATCCGTTAGAGTATCAAAGAAAAGATAAGTAAAACTGCAATGCCAGTATTATTTATAAAGCACATCAATGTGAAATATAAGGAGGAAACCATATGGGAAATCAATTAAGCATGCAGTATTCCGAAATGGAAGCTGCGATCAAAAAATTACAGACAGAATGTACAAACTTTGAGAGTACAACAAAGTCTATGACAAATCATGTCAACTCACTCTGTGATGCATGGAAAGCAGATGCAAGTCCGATTTACAAACAGGATTATGCAAAGCTGACCAAGAATTTTGATAAGACCTTACAGGTAGTAAGAGAACTGATCAAATCCACAAATAATTATATCAGCGATATGAAGCAGTTAGATAAATCTTACTCAAAGAGTAAAATTCAGTAAAGAACAAGGCGGGGCGACTGCATTTGACAGCCGTCCTGCCCATATTGGAGGAAGCATGATAGTAACGGTTGTAGCAGAAGAAAAAGAATGGGATATACAGGCAGATGAGAACAGCAGCATTCAGAATACGTTAAAGATTTTAATCGAGAGAGGAATGCTTGCGATGTCAGATCAGAACATACCGCAGACGATCTATTCCACAAGAAAGAGGAGAAGCATCAGCACAGAACGCTCCTATCGGGAAAGCGGAATTTATCAGGGCGACATATTAAAGATCAGGTAAAGGGAAAAGATGGAAAATTACGAACAGCAGGAAACATACGATTCCACAGAAGAACAACAGGATTTGGAATTGAATACGGACATTATTCGCAATCGGACGGAGACATACACCTCATTGTCTGATTTATACAATATTCATCTGTTCACGAATCAGCGTGTTGCGGATAACGAAAGCAGACGGCAAAAAGAGGCAGAAGAAGAACGCGAAATGTCAGAACAGATTTTTGTAAGCGGAAAGATAGAGGACAATACAGACAAAGCCATTCTGGGCGAATTGTTTGCGGAGCCTTTAACAATAAAGAAAAATCAAAATTACGACGGAAATATTATGGCAGGCAACAGCGTACCGGTTATAGGGGCGATCGTCATTGTGATCGTTTTTGCTGTGATCACAGTCAGATATTTCAAGAAAAACAAAAGAAGCGGAGAAAATGACCTATGAATCAAAAAGAAAACATCATACAAAAAAGGGTGAGAAAAGCAAGTATATCAGCAC
>CAKRJK010000305.1 GCA_934351705.1 uncultured Lachnospiraceae bacterium | reverse complement strand
ATTATGTGACATTAGATACGTTTGAGGGAGAAGTAAGCGTCAGATTGATTCATCCTGACGGAAGTATTGATAAAGAAGAAAAAATCATAAACGGCGGCAAACAGATTGTCATTTACAGTAATGACAAAATCAGTGAATACTTAGGAGAGATTACGGATATTAATTATGAAGAGCTTCCTTTGAACGTTCTGGAATTTTTGTTAGAGATTATGGAAGACGGACGCAAACTGGAAGGAATTACAAAAGAGGATTTACAAAAGCTGATTGATGAAAAGCAAAACGAGCCGGACTACTATGAAGTCACATTTCTTTATAACGGATCTTCTTTTGCCGCACAGCAGGTTGAACCCGGCAATACAGTATCAAAACCAAAGCTTGTTCCAAGTAACAGCGGAGACTGGGATTTTGATTTTAGTAAAAAAATACATAAGAATACAACAATAGAATGGAAATAACAAACATGAAAAAGAATCGGTTTAAAAACAAGAAGAGAATCGTAGTCAAAATCGGTTCCTCTTCCTTAACACACAAAAAAACCGGACGCTTGGATTTTGTTAAATTGGAACGTCTGATACGTGAGTTGTGTGACTTACACAACCAAAATATCGAAGTATGTCTGGTCAGTTCCGGTGCGATTGCCGTAGGCAGAAGAACACTCGGAATCACCAAGCGGCCAAAAGAAATCGCAACAAAGCAGGCATGTGCTGCAGTCGGACAGGCAAGCCTGATGATGACTTATCAGAAATTATTCGGTGAATACCATGAGACCTGCGGACAGGTTTTGATGACAAAAGAGACCATGACGGATAATGTTGCCAGAAAAAACGCACAGAACACCTTTGAAGAATTGTTCCGTCTGGGTGTCATTCCCATTGTCAATGAAAACGACACCGTAAACACCTACGAGATCCGTTTCGGTGACAATGATTCCCTGGCGGCAATCGTGGCATCTTTGATCGGAGCAGATTTATTGATCTTATTATCCGATATTGACGGACTGTTTACGGACGATCCGCATACCAACCCCGATGCAAAGCTGATTGAAACCGTAACGGAATTAGATGAGAATCTTTTGCATATGGCAAAGGAATCCACCGGAAGCGATGTCGGTACAGGAGGCATGACAACCAAGCTGAATGCCGCAAGGATTGCCACATGGTCGGGAACGGACATGATTATCGCAAACGGCAAAGATGTCGGTGTATTACATAAAATATTAGAAGACGATTTTGTGGGAACCGTCTTTTTGGCAAATAAAGACGATGATTTCTACATCCCGGATTTTATAGAGGAGCATATGGAATAATATGAATCAGGAAAAAATAGCAAGAATCAACGAATTATATCGAAAATCAAAAGCAGAAGGATTGACAGAAGCCGAAAAGAAAGAGCAGGCAATTTTAAGAAAAGAATACATTGCCGCAGTCCGAAACAACATCCGCACACAGTTAAATAATGTAGATGTAATTGAAAAAGACGGAAGTATTGTCAATCTGGGAGAAAAATATGGAAACAAAGGAGCAAATTAGGAAACGCCTGTTATCGCTGCGAAATGAGATACCGCCACACATTTGCGAATCATCGGCTAAAGAAATATTACACATACTGAAAACACATCCGAAGATCACAGAACACGGTTATCTTTATGCCTATTATCCCCACGGAAAAGAATTATCGCTGCTTCCGTTTCTGGAATGGGCTTTAAATGCGGGAAAACGCGTTGCCCTCCCCAAAACGGATAACAATACGATGGATTTTTATGAGATTACCGATTTATCACAAGTGACCACAGGTGCTTTTGGGGTTCAGGAACCGGTCAACACACGCAAAGTTGCATGGGATGAGGCAGTATGTCTCATTCCCGGAGTCGGATTTACGACAGACGGAAAGCGTATCGGTCACGGAAAAGCCTTTTATGACCGATACCTGACCGAACATCCCAGACTCTGCAAGATCGGAATCTGCCATGAAATCCAGTTACTTTCGGAACTTCCGATAGAGCCGACGGATATTCCTATGGAGTATCTTGTCACTCCCAAACGCCGGATACAATGTCACGCACCAGGGGAAAGGAGCCTTTTATGAACGCACAGTTAATTGAAATAGGAAAAAATGCCAAAGCAGCCGCTTCGGTTTTGGGTACGATGGATACCAATAAGAAAAATGAAGTGTTACATACCGTAGCCGACAATCTGATCAAAGACGCCAACATACTGATCG
>CAKRJK010000304.1 GCA_934351705.1 uncultured Lachnospiraceae bacterium | reverse complement strand
CCGTAAAGTGCCTCAAACATTTTACCTGCAACACCTGCGTTGGACTGCATTCCCGCACCTACAACAGATACTTTTGCAACGGTAGCGTCTGTCTCAATCTTCTCAAAAGTAAGTCTCTTTCTGTTTTCCTCTAAAATTTCCTCAACATCTTTTAAGGAATCTCTGGCAACGGTAAAGGAAATATCCTTTGTGCCGTCACGTCCGATAGACTGTAAAATAACATCTACGTTGATATTATTTTTTCCTAATAAATCAAATACTTTAAAAGCAATTCCCGGTTCATCCTTTAATCCGATCAATGCGACTCTGGCTGCGTTCTTATCCACAGCTACTCCGCTAACAAGCATACTCTCCACTTCTACTTCCTCCTTAACCACTGTTCCCTCTGCATTATTGAGACTGGAACGTACTACTAACTGTACACCGTATTTCTTTGCCATTTCTACCGAACGATTATGCAGAACTTTTGCACCCAAGGTTGCAAGCTCAAGCATTTCATCATAGGTAATCTCTTTTATCTTTTTGGCATTAGGTACTACTCTCGGATCTGCCGTGTAGACACCCTCTACATCTGTATAAATCTCGCACGCATCCGCATGAAGGGCTGCCGCAAGTGCCACTGCCGTTGTATCGGAACCGCCTCGTCCCAACGTTGTCAGATCATCGTATTTGTTGATTCCCTGAAAACCTGTTACGATAACGATTTTCTTATTGTCCAATTCATGGCGGATTCTGTCGGAATCAATTCTTTTAAATCTCGCATTGCTGTAACTGGATGACGTGTGCATCGCTACCTGAAATGCATTCAATGAAATGGACGGTACGCCAAGTACTCCCATTGCCATAGACATCAATGCAACGGATGTCTGCTCACCTGTTGCCAAAAGCATATCCATCTCTCTTTTGGACGGATTTGGATTGATGTCGTTTGCCATCTCGATTAAATGGTCTGTTGTTTTTCCCATTGCAGAAAGTACAACGACTACGTCATTTCCTTTTTTGTAGTCTTCGACACATCTCTTTGCAACATTAAAAATTCTCTCTTTGTCGGCGACGGAACTTCCGCCGAACTTCTTAACTATCAGCATAACTTCCTCCTAGCTGTTTTTGTCTTATTCTACACCTTTTATGAGAAAAGGTAATCTATCAGCTTGTGACCTTCGTCAATATAGTGTCCGGTCTGTGCTGCTTCTCTTTCATTATATTTCCATGAATGTTTTTCGTCACTTCTGCTGTCAAACAACAGATACGGAACATCGTCTCCCGTATGGGTACGAATACAAATCGGCGTCGGATGATCCGGAAGGATTACCATGCGGTACTCTTCACCGGAATCGTTCATTCCCTGCACAATCGGACGGATTACACGGTCATCCAGGTTCTCAATCGCTTTTACTTTCTTTTCTACGCTGCCCTGATGTCCCATCTCGTCCGGTGCTTCTACGTGTACATAGACGAAATCGTATCCGTCTTCTGTCAGCACTTTGACTGCCGCCTCTGCTTTTCCCTCATAGTTTGTGTTCAATCCACCGTTCGCACCATCTACGGTGATGACTTTCATGGACGCACCTACCGCGATTCCCTTTAACAGATCTACCGCAGAGATCATAGCTCCTTTTTTCTTGGTTTTTTCCTCAAAGGAAGAGAGTGCAGGTTTTGTTCCCGCTCCCCAGAACCAACAGGAGTTTGCCGGCTTTAATCCTTTTTTCCTGCGTTCGATGTTGATCGGATGATTTACTAAAATATCATAGCTTTTCTTCATCATCTCACGAAGATGTTCATCCTGCGGTAATTTATCACCGATTGTCTGTCCGAGAACGTCATGAGGCTGTACTAAATCTACGACCTCACCTTTATCCCAGATTAACAGATGGCGGTAACTTGTGCCCACATAGAACTTGTAGGTATCTGTTTCCAGCTCTTTTTTTACTGCCTCTAATAAAACCGCGGCATCTTCTGTTGAAATTTCATCCGAACTGTGGTCGATGATAATTCTGTCTTCATAATTTTCCTGTTCTTCCGATAAGGTCACAAGATTACAGCGAAGTGCAATGTCTGTGTCTTTCATCGGAACACCGATACTGAGTGCCTCCAACGGAGAACGTCCCGAATAGTATTTTTTCGGATTGTAACCTAACACGGATAAGTTTGCCGTATCACTTCCCGGTTTCATTCCATCCGGGATCGTATGGACCATTCCAATCTCTCCTAATTGTGCAAGAC
>CAKRJK010000303.1 GCA_934351705.1 uncultured Lachnospiraceae bacterium | reverse complement strand
TTTATTTGATGAATTATATAAACAGGATGTGATTGATGTCGTCCTCCCAAGACATGAACAGGGATTATTGCATGAGGCAGAGGGATATGCGAGAGCAACCGGAAAAGTCGGAGTCTGTCTTGTGACAAGCGGTCCGGGTGCGACCAATATCATCACGGGATTGGCGGATGCACATTATGACAGTATACCGCTTGTCTGTTTTACGGGACAGGTTGCGTCCAATCTGATCGGAAACGATGCATTTCAGGAAGTCGACATTGTCGGTATGACCAGAAGCATTACAAAATACTCCGTGACCGTTCAGAACCGAAAAGAGTTGGGACGCGTGATCAAGATGGCGTTCCACATTGCGACAACGGGAAAACCGGGACCGGTTTTAATTGATATTCCAAAAGACATCCAGGTACAGAGCGGTTCGGCAGAGTATCCGTCACATGTGGACATTCGCGGTTACAAGCCGAGTCAGGGTGTACATATCGGACAGTTGAAAAAGGGATATAAGCTGTTAAAATCCGCAAAAAAACCGCTGTTTTTGATCGGCGGCGGTGTCAATATCTCAAAGGCAAACAAAGAACTCTTAGAATTGATAGAGAAAACCAGAATTCCGGTGGTTACGACCATCATGGGAAAAGGAGCGATTCCGACAGACCATCCGTATTATGTCGGCAATTCGGGTATGCACGGCAGATATGCCGCAAATATGGCAGTCAGTGAATGTGATGTGCTGTTTTCCATCGGAACAAGGTTTAATGACAGAATCACCGGGGATTTGAACGAATTTGCACCAAAGGCAAAAATCATTCATGTCGATGTCGATACGGCATCCATTTCCAGGAATGTCGTGGTAGACGTTCCGATCGTAGCGGATGCAAAACTGGCGATTGAGAAATTGTTAGAGTGGGCAGAACCGCAAAAGACAGAGAAGTGGATCAAGTGCATTCAGGAATGGGAGGCAGAAAACCCGCTTGAGATGAGAAGAAACCACGGACTCACACCACAGATGATCATGGAGCAGATCAACCGGTCTTTTTGCGACGAGGATGCGATTATTGTAACGGATGTCGGACAACATCAGATGTGGGCGACACAATATATCGAACTGAACGAAAAGAAAAAGTTTATCACCTCCGGCGGACTGGGTACGATGGGATTCGGTTTTCCGGCGGCAATCGGAGCAAAAATCGGATGTCCCGATAAACGCGTCATCTGTATCAGCGGCGACGGCGGAATGCAGATGAATATACAGGAATTTGCAACGGCAATGACACAGGAGGCAAACGTCATCATCTGTGTACTGAATAATTATTATCTGGGAATGGTAAGACAGTTACAGCAGTTTTTCTACGGAAAGCGCTATGAGGCAACCTGTCTTAGAAGAAGAAAGAGCTGTCCGTCTGACTGCAAAGGACCGAACGGCAACTGTCCTCCGTATGAGCCGGATTTTGTGAAGCTGGCGGAAAGCTACGGTGCGTGCGGACGCAGAATTGAAAAAGAGGAAGACGTGGAAGCCGCATTTGCATGGGCAAAAGAGCAGAATACACCGGTATTGCTGGAGTTTATGATTGCGACAGAGGAGATTGTACTGCCGATGGTAAAAGGCGGAAATCCAATGAGCGAAATGATTTTGAAATAAGGAGGAAAGCCGATGGAACGGGAAATGAAAAACAGATGGATTGCACTTTATGTAGAAAACCAGGTTGGTGTTTTAGCAAAGGTATCGGGACTTTTCTCCGGAAAAGCCTACAATCTGCAAAGTCTGACGGTAGGTACAACAGAGGATGAGACGGTATCACGCATGACGATTTGCGTAACCAGCGATGATATTACATTTGAGCAGATAAAAAAACAGTTGAACCGCATGGTGGAAGTGATCAAGGTAATTGATCTGACTGATATTCCGATTCACATGAAAGAGATTTTGTTTGCGAAGGTGAAAAAATGTACGTCAGAACAGATCGCAGAAGTGTTTCGGATTGCCGAGGTATTCCAGGTTCAGGTGGCGGACATTGGCGAGGACAGCGTTCTTTTAGAATGTAAGCTGTCAGAGCGCAGAAACAATGAGCTGATCGAACTGTTAAAACAACGGTTTCAGAGTGTGGAAATCGTGCGTGGCGGTGCGGTAGCCATCGAATCAATTGCTACTTCCTGCAGATAACAGATTAGAAAACAAGCCAGGATGCAGGAATGTGAGATGAATTATCTGGTGAAAAATAATTCATCTTATTGTTGAACCGTTTAATGGGTATAATGAAAACCATTAAACATATAAAAATATATATA
>CAKRJK010000302.1 GCA_934351705.1 uncultured Lachnospiraceae bacterium | reverse complement strand
CAGATATATCGTGCAAAAGCATTGATAAAAAAACAGATGGAAGGAGGATGCGGAACATGAGAAACGGAGAAGAAAACGTACATATTACAGAAGAACAATGGATGCGGTTTTCACAGGGAAACATGACCGAGGCACAAGAACAAAAGCTGTACCGGCATATCGGAAACTGTACCTATTGTGCAGAAGAATTTTCCAAAATCATAGAGCAGGATTTTTCGCTGGAGCCACCCAAATATCTGGAAGAAGAGATATTGGAGAGGACAAAACGGGCGGATGTACAGGCAGTTGTGGCGGCAAAGAAGACATCCAAGAAAGTGCAGCTTTTGGTTTATAGTTTAAAAGTAGGATTTGCAGTAGCCGCATCCATCTTTTTGCTGACCATGACCACACAGATTGACCAGATTCAGGTAATGCAGCAGATGCCAAAAAGAGCCGGGACGGAAATGTCTATTACGGAAAAATTAAATCATGGCAGTAATCGCTTCACAAGCGGATTAAAAGAGATGACAAACGGATTCTTGAATTGGAATAGCAAGGAGGAAGAAAAATGATAAAAAAGAAAAATAAAGGATGGACATTTATTTTCTCCCTAATACCGGGAGCAGGGGAAATGTATATGGGATTTATGAAAAGAGGTCTCAGCATTATGACTCTTTTCTGGGGAGTGGTTGCAGTAGCAACATGTCTGAATATCGGGTCGTTGACCATTGTATTGCCGGTAATCTGGTGTTACAGTTTTTTTGAAGTACACAATCTGAATGGAATGACAGATGAAGAATTTTATGCTTTAGAAGATGATTATGCAGTTCATCCGGGAGAGGAATCATTATGCAGCCGGCTGATCGGAAGTCAAAATAAAATCATAGCAGCAATTTTGATTGTTGTGGGTATTTGTATTTTGTGGAGCCAGTTCGTAGATTGGATGTATCAATATATTTTTGCTATTCTTCCGGGAAAAATTGCAAATGCAATCGGAGCAGTTTTTGATGCGTTACCGCAGATTGTCATTGCCATCCTGTTGATTGCAGTGGGAATCCGCTTGATTAAAGGAAAGAAAAAGGAATTGGAAGAAGATGGAGAGGAGGAATAGAAGATGAAAACAAGACGGGTAGGAAGTATCAGCTGCGGAGTGCTGCTGGTTGTATTCGGGATTCTTTTCATCATAAAAATATTTGTGCCTTTTATCTCTTATGCAAATATTATGAGATTCTGGCCGGTCATTCTGATTTCGCTGGGAGTTGAGATGCTTCTTTCCAATCGGAAAACATCGGAAGGGATGGTTATAAAATATGACGGATGGGCAGTACTGATTACAATATTATTATTCTTTTTTGCAGTGGGAATGGGAATTGCGGAGTATTGTATGCAGTATGTACCGGGATGCGTAGCGTTTTAAAAAGGGAGTTTGGGATTGAAAAAAACATAGGCATTTATTATAATCAAAACATATGAGAAAAGATTAGGTAAAAAAGGTTGTTGGGAATGAAAATAATCGACGAAGACATCAAAAGCGGACAATTTAAAAACAGTTATCTTTTTTACGGAGAAGAGGCATATTTAAAACGTCAATACAAGGACAAGCTGGTAAAGGCACTCACAAACGAGGGTGATACGATGAATTTTTCCGTTTATGAGGGAAAAGACACCAACCCAAAAGAAATCATAGATCTGGCGGAAACCATGCCGTTTCTGGCAGAACGAAGAGTGATTCTGATCGAAGACAGCGGATTTTTTAAAAATTCCTGTGAGGAACTGGCGGAGTATGTCAAAGAAGTCTCGCCGAGTACCGTACTGCTGTTTGTGGAAAATGAAGTAGATAAGCGGAACAAGCTCTATAAGCAGGTGCAAAAAAACGGACAGGTCGTGTGCTTTGAACGCCAAAATGACGACACCTTAATGCGGTGGGTAGGACAACGCCTGAAAGAGGACGGAAAAACCATGAAACGCGAAGCCTATCAGCTTTTTATCACAAAAGTCGGAAATGATATGGAAAACATCGACAAAGAACTGGAAAAATTGATTTGCTACTGCATGGACAAGGAAAATATCGAGTCAGAGGATGTAGAGGCAATCTGTATCGAGCAGACCACCAATAAGATTTTTGAGATGGTCAATGCGGTATCGGAAAAAAATCAACGCAAGGCGATGGAATTATATGACGATCTTTTGATATTGAAAGAACCGCCGATGAGGATTTTGTTTTTGCTCGCAAGACAGTTTCAAAAGCTGTTGCTGGTCAAAGAACTGACAAAATCAGGCTACGACAGCAGAACCATTGCAGGCAAAGCGGG
>CAKRJK010000301.1 GCA_934351705.1 uncultured Lachnospiraceae bacterium | reverse complement strand
CATCAAAGCGGCAGGTGTTTCGATGGAGGGAACACCGGATACGATTTTAAAAGCATTGCTCGATGAGATTCAGAAACAGTTGTAGGTGAATGCATGATAACCGGAATTTTAAATGTATATAAGGAAAAGGGATATACCTCCCATGATGTTGTCGCAAAATTGCGGGGCATTGCAGGACAGAAAAAAATCGGACATACGGGAACCTTAGATCCTGAGGCAGAAGGAGTTTTGCCGGTATGTCTGGGACGGGCAACCAAAGTCTGTGACCTTTTGACCGATAAGGACAAGGTCTATGAGGCGGTCTTGCTGCTTGGAAAAGAGACAGACACACAGGATATGACCGGTACGGTTTTAAGAGAACAGGAAGTACCGGAGGATGAAGAGGTTATCCGAAAAGCAATTTTAAGTTTTGAAGGTGATTACGAACAGGTTCCGCCGATGTATTCCGCACTGAAAGTCAACGGACAAAAACTTTGTGATCTGGCAAGAAAAGGGATTGAGGTAGAACGCAAAGCCCGAAACGTAAGCATATACGAGATTACAATCACAAAGATCGATCTGCCGAGAGTGTATTTTTGCGTACACTGTTCCAAAGGCACCTATATCCGTACCTTATGTCACGACATCGGACACAAAATCGGGTGCGGAGGCTGTATGGAAAGTCTGAAAAGAACAGCGGTTGCATCTTTTGACCAAAAAGATGCACTGACACTGGCACAGATTGAAGAAAAGAAAAAAGCGGGAGAGTTGGAAACGATTCTTTATCCGGTGGATTTTGTGTTTGCATCGCTGCAAAAGGCAGTTGTAAGCAAAGAATTTTCAAAACTTTTATACAACGGAAACAGACTTAGAACAGAATTTTTTTTAGAACCGTTGACATTAAATAAAACAGAGAATATCAGGGTTTATGACGAGAAGGAACAGTTTGTCGGAATCTATTGTTACAGCAGACAGACAAAAGACTATAAACCAATCAAAATTTTTTTGGAACGATAAGTGAGAACAGAGACATGATTTATTTAAGAGGAACAACAGAGTTTCAAATTGAAGAACCGACAGTGATGACATTCGGAAAGTTCGACGGGATACACCGGGGGCACAAAATGCTGTTGGATACCCTGTTAGACAAAAAGAAAGACGATTATAAAGCAGTGGTATTCACATTCGACATTCCGCCACGAAAAGAAGTCTCAAATGACGAGGGTGCGGTTCTGACTACGAATGAAGAAAAGCTGCATATTTTTGAAAATCTCGGCATTGATTATGTTGTGGAATGCCCGTTTACCGCAGAAATCCGCAATATGGAGGCGGTGGACTTTATCAAAATGATAGTGGACAAGCTCCATGTCAAATTTATGGTAGTCGGGACAGATTTTCATTTCGGGCATAACCGGACGGGAGATTACAAGCTGCTTATGGAATATGCGGAGGTGTTTGGCTATGAAGTGCAGGTTGTGGAAAAAATGCAATGCGACGGACGTGACATCAGCAGCACCTTTGTCCGCGAAGAGATCAAAGCCGGAAATATAGAAAAGGCAAATGAACTTTTAGGAGTTCCGTATTTTATACAGGGGATCGTGGAACACGGAAATCAAATCGGAAGAACCATCGGATTTCCTACCATTAATCTGATTCCCGAAGAGGAAAAATTGTTACCGCCGTTTGGCGTTTACGTCACAAAGGTGTTTATCGGCGGAGAAGAATATTGTGGAGTTACAAATGTCGGGCGTAAGCCTACGATCGAGGGAGATAATCCGATCGGCGTAGAGACAAATGTTTTGGATTTTTCAGACGATGTCTATAACAGCACTGTGGAAGTGGAGTTTTTACACGGCATACGGGGCGAGACAAAGTTTGAGTCAATCGATGCACTGAAGGCACAATTACAGCAAGATATTAAGATAGCACGAATTTATTTCGGACTATAAAAGAGGAGAGAATATGGAACAGATTATTATTACGTTACTGGGAGGTCTTGGGTTATTCCTGTTTGGAATGTCTTTTATGAGTCAGGGACTGCAAAAGGCTGCGGGAGCAAAATTAAGAACTGTCTTAGAGGCAATGACAAAGAATAAGCTGATCGCAGTTTTGTTTGGTGCTTTATTTACGGCGATTATCCAGTCGTCCGGCGCGACCACCGTTATGGTAGTCAGCTTTGTCAATGCAGGACTGATGTCTCTTGCACAATCCATCGGAATTATTTTCGGTGCGAATATCGGTACGACCATCACTTCGCAGTTAGTTGCATTCAACTTGACCGGAGTAGCACCGGTTATCCTGTTTGTGGGTGCGGTACTGGTAATGTT
>CAKRJK010000300.1 GCA_934351705.1 uncultured Lachnospiraceae bacterium | reverse complement strand
CTCAAAGGTTTGTTCTCCCTTTGTGCTTGTATTTACCGTTGTTGCCGGAGTTGCAGTCGGTTTTTCAAAACCTGTCAAGGTTGTTTCACTCTCACCGTCTGCAAAACCTGTTACGTTGACGTTCAGTGTCGGAAGGGTATCTCCCAATTCCACCTCTGTGTCTGCAACAGAGACTGCCAATGGTTTTTGGGTGATTGTAAAACTCCATGCCGGATCTGTCAGATTCTCTGCTGCTTTGTAATTCTCGTTTTCCGCAACCCGAATCTTGACCGTGTATTGTCCTGCCGCAACCGGCTCTGTTTTCGTACCGTTACTGTCATAATATTCTACTGTAACCGCTCCGCAATCAACACCGGTCTTTGCCGCAACGACTGCCTCTTTTGCCGTTTTGTTATAGACAAGGTCTGTCGGTGGTGTGAAGTTGAAGTTGTCAGCCGTCAAGGCTTCTTTTATCTTCTTTAATTCAATCGTATTGGACGCAGTATTATGTTCTACGTTCCAATCAGTTATATTACTTGTAAATCTTGCAACGTCATCGGCTGTTATAGTATAACCATCTCCGCTTGCAAATGTAATTGTATCTTTTCCTGCGGTTGCTCCGCTCTGTACACCAATGTCTGCCGCAGCCGCCAATGGCCCCGTTATCCGGATCTGACTGTCGGAATTGGCAAGGTATAGATTATCCACTTTACCGCCGAAATTTTTGTTGCCGCTGATCTTTACATCTCCGCTGATTACAATGTCTCCTTCACTGTATACACCGCCTTGATAATTGTTTATAATCCTGCCGCCTGATATATTGAAAGTTCCATAGCTGTAAACACTGCTTGCCATGCCGTCCGGAGTATAAAGATTATCACTTATCCTGCCACCTGTCATATTGACAATTCCGTTTTTTGAAATATAAATACTAGGTCCCCTATTCTGTTCGAAACTGCTTCCGTCCTGTATCTCCAAAAAACCATATGGGTGCTCGTTCGTACCTACCTGTATTACACCGCAATAGTCATCCGTGGTAGTACCCTTATGATTGCTAAAGAGCACTCCGTAACCTAAGGTGAGCATTGGTCTGGACGGCTTGGTGTCACTCTCTAACAAAATCACTGATTCTGTTGCCTCCGGGCAATTTCCAATGTTTCCTTGTCCGTTTATCGTAATGTTTTTGAGCGTAAGAGGTGTATTCTGCTCTGTCAATTTGAACATTGCACCTTCATATGACTGCCCTCTCAGCAACCCGGCTGACTCACCACGTATAATGACGTTTCTCGTAACATTCTGCGGTGTGCTGTTATTTTTAATTGTCAATGCTTCTGTAACGTCAATGTCATTGAGCAGATTGATTTTTGTTGTTGTCTCTGAAGTGTCATTCATTGTCAATGTCAACGCATCCTGCAATTCTTGCAGCGTTTTTACATCTATCGTGTCTTTCGGTGCAACCCTTACATATCTGCTCGATAACAGTTGATCCGAATCATCCGGTAAAGTCGCCTCCGTTACACCAGATGCATCGGAGCCGTACACACATCTTACACCATTGCAATCTGCATAACCGGCTTCGTCGATATTCATGAATTGTGCCTGCATACCCTTTGTACCATACGCTGTCACTGTAGCTCCGTCCGAAACCGTAATCGTGCTGCTTGCATTAATCCCCGGACCAAAATCATTGTTTACAGATACTACGGTATCCTTACCGGAGATTATGACATCTCCGTTCTCTGCACAAAGTGTCTCGTGATTATTAGGTGCCAAACCTCCTTTGTTTATACCCTCCAGATTTACCGTTGCTCCATCTTGAATAGTGATATTTTTTGTGGCATAAAGGTTATAGAAAGACAGGTTTTTATTATTCCTCAACTGATTTATTATATTTAAGCTTCCCTTACCGCGAATCGTAAGACTTCCGTTTGTTACATAAATTCCTTTTGTAAAATTCTCGTTATTGACGGGATTTTCCCGAATTGTATTCGTTCCCTCTAATACTATATCCAGATTACCGTTTGCATAAATCATTGTTTTACTTCCGTTAAGGCTCTGGGCCAAGTTACGCAACGTAAGCGTATGCGTATCCGGATCATACTTTGCGTTATAATCGTCTTCACTGCCACCAAGCTGGTCTTTTCCGTTTTTCCAATAGGTAATCTCATCACCGGACACCATCTGCACCTGTCCGTTAAGGAGCGTGATGCTGGTTGCCGATGCTGCCGCTACTTTCAGTGATATCATCGGAAGCATGGTGAGTATGATTGCCATGCTGAGTATGTATGCCGCTACTTTTTTCCATGTACTTTTTTGCACTGTTCTTTCC
>CAKRJK010000299.1 GCA_934351705.1 uncultured Lachnospiraceae bacterium | reverse complement strand
ATACCCAACGCCGTAGAAAGTCCGACTGCCGGATCTGCATCAATCGCAAGAATCTTCTTGTCCGGATACGCCTGCACCAGCACCTTGACCATAGCTGCCGCCAGGGAAGTTTTTCCGACACCGCCTTTCCCTGCCATAGCGATAATTTTCGGTTTCAACCTCTCTCCTCCTTCCCTTTCTCACGTCCGAAATTTTTTACAAATTTCGACATTTGTCTTTCTTTGTTTATTTTCTAACAAAGTCGGCTCTTTGTAAATTCGCACAATCGCCAAACTTGCTTTTTTATTTTTGACTGGTTGTGGTCTGACCATGTCCTTTTGTTGACATTTTTCATTTTGTCTGTTACTGTTTAGGGTAGAAAAAGAAATGAGGGGTATGTTTTGGATTTTAAAGAAATTAATGCACTTTCTATCAAAGAATTGTTTATATCACAGATTGAGGAAATGATTTTGTCGGGAGAATTAAAACCCGGTGACCGCCTTCCTTCAGAACGGGAATTGGCAGACAAAATGAATATCAGCAAGACGATTGTCCATGACGGTATCCGGGAACTGTCACGAATCGGATTTTTGGATGTGGTGTCCAGAAAAGGCGTCTACGTTGCCGATTATACCAGCACCGGCAATCTCGATACTCTGTTTGCCATCATCGGTTACCGAGGCGGTATGCCGGACAAAAAAATGATCAACAGCCTGTTGGACTGCAGACTTTATCTGGAGTGTCCCGCTCTTGAGATTCTGGCTGAAAATCACACTCCCGAAGATATTGCACAATTAAAAAAATTGCAAGATGATGTGGAAGCTGCACTGGCGGAGGACAGCAAAGCCTTCGCAACCGCACTGTTTATCTATCGGAGAACAATTGTTGTCCTGAGCGGAAACTGTATTTCCCCGCTGGTTATGAATGCGTTTTTTACCGCTTCGATTTCTGCCTGGATTGATTACTCGGAGTTTACCGGGAAAGCGAATGTTTACGACACTTTGGTAAAAACAACACAATGCATTGAGGACGGCTGCGGCGAAAAAGCAGTGGAACTGTTTCAGGATTGTATCCGACGGTATCGGGAACACTTGGGATAAATGAAATTTATAAAAAATGACATTTTTTTAGAGGTACTCGTAAGTACCTCTAAAATATTGCGTTAATTCTTTTGAATAAAACGATCCAATTTGTGGGAAGTCTGAATGACTTCATCTAATAATGTATTTGCATTCATCGCACTTGCCTTGTTATCTTCGGCAATCTCACTCACCGTATCCGATCTTGCCGTTACTTCCTCGGTCACCGCAGAAAGCTGTGAAATACTGTCTACGATGGCGTCATTGGAATGAATGAGTTCCTCTGTGCTCTGCTGGATATCCATAACTAATCCTGTCAGATTCTCCACTTTGTCTCCTACCTTTGCAAACGCACTGCCTGTCTCAGCAATCGCCTGATTCTGCTCCGAAACGGCATCCTTTGACATACCGACAGCTTTTGATACGTCCTCTGCCTCTGTGTTCAGTTCCTCGATCAACTCTGTAATCTTCCCGGTAGTCTGACGCGTCTGCTCGGACAACTCGCGAATCTCATCTGCCACGACAGCGAAGCCTTTTCCTGCTTCTCCGGCTCTTGCCGCCTCAATGGACGCATTCAATGCCAGCAAGTTGGTCTGACTGGAAATACCGAAAATGTCCTCCGCAAAACTTCTCATATCTAATGTACGTTTGCTGAGCTTGTCCATTGCCTCTACGGCGATCAGGCTCTTTTCTTCGATAAGCTCTGACTGTCTGTTCAACACCTTCATCAGTTCCATTCCGTGTTTTACTTCCTCATCCACAATCTCAAATGCTTCTACCATCTGATTTGTCTTTTCTGCCGATGCCGAAATATTATCGGAAATCGCCTGCGTCATCTGCGTCTGATGTTCTACACTCTCACAGGTATTCTGATTTCCGGAACTGATCTCCTCGATGGAAGTTGACACTGTCTCCGAAGAATCCTTGAGTCTTACCATAATATCACTGACATCCATAGAGCCTTTTTGTACGACTTCCACGATATTTAAGACTTCTTCCAAAATCCGCTCCTGCTCCTGTTGCTTTTCTACAATCGCAAGACGGCTTCCCTCATTAAACAAATGGTTCAGGTTTGCGATCATGATCATAGCAAATACGAGCAGTGCGACCAAAACAATCTGTCCGATATAATTTAATTTTTCAATTTCAATAAAATGTTGCATATCCATAGATAAATATTCACTATGCTCATCTTCAATCTCACATAATAATTGATAGATTTTTTAATTATATTTTTTATTCATCATAGCAATT
>CAKRJK010000298.1 GCA_934351705.1 uncultured Lachnospiraceae bacterium | reverse complement strand
CTTCTCGGATTTACATACCGTCATTTACGGACATAACCTAAAGGACAAGACGATGTTTTCATCGCTGCACAACTTTGAAGATGAGAGTCTGATGGCGAAAGATCATTATATTTTCATTTATACACCGGACTATGTGTATGTGTATCAGATTTTTGGAGCATATGAGTTCCCGGCAGTCCATCTTCTTGCAAATTATGATTTGGAAAATGAATATGTATATGAGCAGTATCTCAAAGATTTATTTAAAATAGATAACACGACGTCAAGGGTGGCAAATATCCGTCAGGATATTCCGGTTACAAAAGAGGACAAGATTGTGACGTTGTCAACTTGTACGACAGATCACAATTCCAGTATCCGGTTTTTGGTAACAGGTGTGTTGTTGAACCCTAAGAAATAGCGAGGATTTTATGTTAGACAGAGAAGAAACCGTAGAAAAGAAAAAAATAAGTATAGGAGCCATGACGGTCATTACCGTGATCGCGATCATTCTGGTTGTGATCGGCATTGTTGTTGTGATGAGGTCTGTGGGTAAGAACCATCTCACCACGGCGATTGCCGGGGATGGTGCGACCGACATCGGAGACAAAGATTCTAAGTTAAAAGACAATCAGATTCGATACAAAGGAAAAGTGTATGAATTAAATGAAGATTTGATCACGATTCTCGTGATGGGTATTGACAAAGAGACCGTAAATCAGATCGGAGGACAGAGCTGGACGGAGGAAGAAGCCAGCGAATATGCCGGAGGACAGGCAGATGCACTGTTTTTGATGCTGCTCAACCCGCATGATAAGAATATTTATATCGTAGCAATCAACCGCAATGCGATGGTTGATGTGGACGTGTGGGATGAGAGCGGCAATTACAAAGGAATTTTCAAAAAGCAGGTCGCATTACAGCACGGTTACGGTGACGGAGGCGATGAGAGCTGTAAAAGACAGGTCAAAACCGTTTCCAGAATGTTCCATGACATTCCGATCAATTCCTATGCGGCAATCGAGATGGATGCCGTACCGGAATTAAACGATGCGATCGGCGGAGTTACCGTAGAAGTGTTGGATGATATTATCTATCCGGAATACAAGATGAATCTTCATAAAGGCGAGACGGTGACATTAAAAGGCGAAAAAGCATACTGGTATGTCCGTCTTAGAAATGAAAACGTATTTAATTCCAACGAATTGCGTTTGCAAAGACAAAAACAATATCTGACCACCTTTGCGGCAGAGGCAAAGAACCGGTCGGCAACCGACATCAGAGTAGCGGTGGATTTATACCAGACCGTGCAAAAATATATGGTGACGGATATTGATATCAACAGTTTTACCTATCTGGCGACAGAGTCGGTAAATTATAAATTCGACAAGAACAATCTATTTTCGCTTCAGGGCGAGGTTGTGCAGGGCAACAAGTTTGAAGAGTTCTATGCAGACGAAGATGCATTGCAGGAATTGATCGTCAAACTCTTCTACGAGCCTGTAAAAGAAAAATAATCATTTTGATATTAGATCCGGTTTTCCGGATTTGATATAAACCACATAAAACTAGGAGAGGAGGAAAATATAAATATGAAAAGAAAATTTTTAGCAGTGTTGTCTGCAGTAATGGTATTGAGCATGGGTTCCATGACAGTATTAGCAGCAAGCCCGACAGTAGGAACTACTGAGACACCGGTTGCAACTCAGACAGCAACTACATCCGTAGCAGGTAAAGCAACACCTGCAGAGTATGCAGCAGCAACAAAAGCATCTGCAGGATACGAAGTAGCAGCAGTATCTGCTACAACTGTAGATTCCGCAGCAGTAGCAGTACAGAATCAGTTATTAAATGATATTGCTTCTATCGGAACAAAACTTGGAAACAACACACTTGCAGCAGCAGCAAACGATTCTTCCAAGAAAGTTACAGCTACCATTCTTTCCGTAGTAGAGGTTAATCCTTCTACAGCTACAAGAGATGCAAACGGAAACTATGTTGTAACATTAAACATTGCAAACATCGCAGCAGGCGACACAATCGCAATTCTTCACTACAACGGAAGTGCATGGGAAACCATCGTACCTACCAAAGTAGAGGCAGGCGCTGTAACATTTGCAACAGCAAGTTTGTCACCAATCTCTGTTGTTAAACTTGAGACATCTGCTGTAACAGCAGCTCCAAAAACAGGCGAGACAGCTCCATACGCAGCAATGCTTATGGTTGTTGGATTAGCAGGAGTAGCACTTTGCACAAAGAAATATCTTGTAGCAGAGAGATAAGAAAAAACGAATTAGTAAAATAAGATCTTATAATTCCTAATTTATGTGGTAGATAATGGA
>CAKRJK010000297.1 GCA_934351705.1 uncultured Lachnospiraceae bacterium | reverse complement strand
GGATACGGCAACACTTTTTGTAAATCAGGATATTTTAGATGAGAAAGTCAAAGCCTATCTGAAAGAGAATCAGATTACAGTCAAAGGCTATGAGGAGATTTATGCCTATGCCGAGAGCTTAAAGGATGTCAAAGTGCTGATGAGCCTTGAGGAAACAAATTACCGAATTGCCGACAGCGTGGCAAAAAATGCCAAGATTGTCGATGCACCGAATCCGAGTATGCTGTTAAAAGCGATCAAGAATGAGACAGAGTTAAAGAATACAAGAATTGCACATTTAAAAGATGCGATTGCCGTAACAAAGTTCATGTACTGGTTAAAGACCAATATCGGAAAGCAGGAGATCACAGAAATCTCCGCTTCGGATTATCTTGAGGATCTGCGAAAAGAACAGGAGCATTTTTTGGATGTCAGCTTTGACACAATCTGTGCATACGGACCAAATGCGGCGATGATGCATTACAGTGCAAACGAAGAGAGCAATGCCGTGTTAAAGCCGGAGGGATTTTTGTTGGTGGATTCCGGCGGACATTATCTGGAGGGAACGACAGATATTACAAGAACCTTTGCACTCGGAAAATTGAGCGAAGAAGAAAAGCAGCATTTTACAGCCGTGTGCCGCTCCAATATGAAGCTGGCAAATGCAAAATTTTTGTATGGCTGCTGCGGTATCAACTTGGATATTCTGGCAAGAGGACCGCTCTGGGATATGGGCATGGATTACCGTTGCGGAACAGGTCACGGTGTCGGTCATATCTTGAATGTTCACGAAGGTCCGAACGGTTTCCGCTGGAAAGTCGTACAGGAGAGAAACGACAGCGGCAAATTAGAGGCAGGCATGATCACCACAGACGAGCCAGGTGTTTATATTGAGGGCGCCTACGGTATCCGTCTGGAAAATGAGCTGATCTGTGTAAAAGACGAGAAGAACGAGTACGGTCAGTTTATGAAGTTTGAAAACATCACTTATGTGCCGATCGATCTGGATGCGATTATACCGGAGGAAATGAGCGGCAGAGAGAAAAGAATGTTGAACGAATACCATGCGATGGTCTATGACAAGGTCGCACCGTATCTGAATGATGATGAGAAAGCGTGGTTAAAAGAATACACGCGTGAGATTTAAAACAAAAAGGAAAGAGGTCTGACATGACAGGAAAGTTAGTCTTAATCGACGGACACAGCATATTAAACCGTGCTTTTTTTGGCATACCGGATTTGACGAATGCCGAGGGTACGCACACGAATGCGGTCTATGGATTTTTAAACATTTTATTTAAAATATTAGAGGAAGAGAAGCCGGATTATCTCACGGTTGCTTTTGATGTCCATGCACCGACTTTCCGTCATAAAATGTATGCAGACTACAAAGGAACACGTAAACCGATGGCAGAGGAACTCCGCCAACAGGTTCCGCTGATGAAAGAAATGCTTCGTGCAATGGGAGTGACCATTGTAGAAAAAGAAGGATATGAGGCGGACGATATTCTGGGAACGCTTGCAAAACGTGCCGAGGCGGACGGATTGGAAGTGTCGGTGGTATCGGGCGATCGCGATCTGCTTCAGTTAGCGACAGACCATGTCAAAATCCGGATTCCGAAAACCAAGAGAACAGGAACGGAGATTGAAGATTATCTGGCAAAGGATGTCGTAGAAAAATATCAGGTCACGCCGACGGAATTTATAGATGTCAAAGCCTTGATGGGCGACAGCTCCGACAACATTCCGGGTGTCCCGGGAATCGGTGAAAAGACAGCGACAGCCTTGATCGTTGCCTACGGAAGTATTGAGAACGCTTATGCCCATGTGGAGGAGATTAAGCCGAATCGTGCAAAAGAAAATTTAAAAGAACACTATGACATGGCACAGATGAGCAAAGAACTTGCAACCATAGATACCGACGCCGATGTTGCATATGAGCTTTCGGATTCTAAATTGGAAAATCTGTTTACAGAAGAAGCCTATGTGTTGTGCAAGCGTTTGGAATTTAAAAATATGCTCTCGAAGTTTGATGTGGACGGCCCGCAGAATAATGCGGCTGAGCATTTTATGCAGGTCACAAAAAAATCCGAGGCAGACAAGATACTGAAAAAGGCGGCAAAGGCAAAGAAACTGGGATTTGCGATTGTCAAGGGGACAGAGGAAGTTATCGAACAGCTTTCTTTATTTGATACACCGCACAATACACAGCGTATCGGCGGTATTGCCATCGCTTTTTCCGAGGAGGATATCTGTTATATCAAGACGGGAGAAGAGTTGGAGTCAGACTGGTTAAGCACACAGTTAGAACAGATTTTGCAGGGAAGTACGCAGGGTGCCACGA
>CAKRJK010000296.1 GCA_934351705.1 uncultured Lachnospiraceae bacterium | reverse complement strand
GATTGTAATCTCCACAAACAGAGGAGAACCACTGATCGGAACGGATTCTCCGGCAGGAATCGCATACAGTAATATATGTAAAAGATTACTCAAATATGACGTACCGTTTCTAACTTTTGAAAATAAAACCGGTTTATTCAAAAAAGTGTCAGGTTTATTTAAAAGATAGGAGGTATGCATGGGTATCTGGGATTTGTGGAGCAGAAAAAGCTCTAAGGATTACGCAAAGGACAGGCTCAAGCTTCTGCTGGTTTCCGACAGGGTAGGATGTTCTGCGGAGGTAATGGAATTGATGAAAAATGACATTATTTCCGTGATTTCAAAATATGTTGAGATTGATGAAGAAGAGCTGGATATACAAATAACAAAAACGGAATCGGAACACCATTCGGGTATGGTGCCGGTCATGGTAGCCAATATTCCGATTCGTGACATCAAACATAAAGGAATTTAAAATTATGTTAAAACACTACAAATTAAGAAACTATGATTTTCGATTAGTAATATACGTGGTTGCACTGACTGTCATCGGTATTTTCGTGATAGGAAGTGCAAAACAATCGGTTCAGTCAAGGCAGATTATCGGTCTGATTTTCGGCTTGGTTGTCATGGTTGCAGTCTCGCTTATGGATTATGAATTTTTGTTAAAATTCAGCTGGGCGTTTTATGCGTTAAATCTGATTCTTTTGGCATTGGTATTGATCATGGGTGACCATGCAAAAGGAGCAACCCGTTGGGTAGAGATAGCAGGGATTCGTTTTCAGCCTTCTGAACTTGGAAAAATACTGCTGATTCTGTTCTTCGCGTACTTTTTTGCGAAGTATCAGGATACCGTCAATCGCCCGAAAACGCTTATTATGGCATTTGCATTGGTAGGAGTTCCGCTGGTTCTTATCAAAATGGAGCCGGATCTGTCTACCACGATTGTAACGGCATTGATTTTTCTTGCACTTTTGTTTGTGGCAGGCTTGAGTTATAAGATTATTGCGACGGTGCTGGTGATCCTGATCCCGTCAGCAGCGATCTTTATCTCTCTGGTGATCCAGCCGAGTCAGAAAATACTGAAACCTTATCAGAGAGACCGTATTATGGCATGGCTTCAGCCTGAAAAATACGCAGATGATGCTTACCAGCAGCAAAATTCAATTATGGCTATCGGTTCCGGTCAGTTTTTGGGCAAGGGACTTTATAATAATGATGTAAACTCCGTAAAAAACGGCAACTTTATCTCGGAACCTCAGACGGACTTTATTTTCGCCGTCATCGGAGAGGAGATGGGATTTGTCGGCAGTGTGCTGGTCATTATTTTACTCTTGCTAATTACGCTGGAATGTATCATAATAGCTAAAAAGGCAAAAGACTTATCCGGTCGTTTGATCTGCTGTGGGGTGGCAGCCTTGATCGGTTTTCAGAGTTTTGTCAATATCTGTGTAGTAACCGGAATGATGCCAAATACAGGACTTCCGCTTCCGTTTGTGAGCTATGGATTATCGTCCTTAGTCTCTGTTTTTATCGGAGTCGGATTGGTGCTTAATGTCGGGTTACAGGCAAGAAAATACGGAACGGGGGATTTGTAATGAACATTGGTATGATCGCACATGATTCCAAGAAAAAATTAATGCAGAATTTTTGCATTGCTTATCAGGGAATTTTGTGTAAAAACGAATTGTACGCAACCGGAACAACCGGGCGTTTGATCGAGGAGGTAGCGAACTTATCGGTACACAAATATCTTGCGGGACATCTGGGCGGTGTTCAGCAGTTGGGAGCACAGATTTCGGCAAATGAGATGGATTTAGTGATTTTTCTTCGCGATCCGCTCAACAAAAAGCCGCATGAGCCGGATGTTGCGTTGATCGCACAGCTTTGCGACGAGCATAACATTCCGCTGGCAACGAATCTGGCAACAGCCGAGCTTTTGATTAAGTCATTAGATAGAGGAGATTTGGATTGGCGTGAAATGTATAAATAAATATTTTGGAATTGTTTTGTGCTGTACGCTTGTGCTTGCCCTTTGCGGATGTGCAAAGAATGAGGCAGACTTAGACAACGCATATCAGGTGTTTGACACTTCCGAAAAATACGGCATTACAAAGACGGGAAATCTGCAATCGGCAGAGTATTTTGCAAGGGATTTGTGTGTCGCTGAGGATGAGAATGTCGGGTTGGAGCAGACACCGGAGGAATATGTTGCACAGAGTGCGGGATTATTTAAGCTGAACCAAAAAGAGGCAGTCTATAAAAAGAACATCTATGAACGTTTATATCCGGCAAGCACTACAAAGATATTAACGGCGTTGATTGCATTAGAGCAGAGCAATCTCAACG
>CAKRJK010000295.1 GCA_934351705.1 uncultured Lachnospiraceae bacterium | reverse complement strand
CGTCACCAGTATATCGACACGCTCAAATACGGTGTGATTGCCTGTCCGTATTGCGGATATACCGCGTTGTCCAATTCTTTTCCACATTTGACAAAGGCACAGATACATCTGATCACAGAAGGCGTATGTGATAATTTCAAAAAGAGTGCAAAAGAAGAACCGATAGTATACAGCTATGATGTGGCAATAGACCGCCACAAACTGGCTCTTTACAATACAATTGTAAAAAAAGGAAAAATGAGTGAAAAAGCATATACCTGTTTAAAAATTGCATGGTTGTTCCGTGGAAAGGCAGAAGAATTAAAAGGAGATTCCGATGTCTACAAAAAAATGAGAGCGACGTGCAAAGAGGAAGAAGAAGTGTTTTATCAGCAGGCATATGAGGGCTTGATGTCAGCGGTCAGCACAGAGCCGTTTCCAATCTGCGGTATGGATCAGACTACCGTAGACTACCTGCTGGCGGCGATGTCCATTCATTACAAAAAATACGATGTGGCATCCAAACTGCTGGGAGGTATCATCACTTCCCAGGTTGCGAGCCGGGCAATCAAAGATAAAGCATTGATGTTAAAAGATGAAGTGATTGCGGAGATTAAAAAGACGAGAAAGTAGGAGAGCATCGTGAACGAGATTATGATATCCCTTTCGGGTGACAAAAAAACTCCACTTTATCAGCAGATATACGAACATATCAAAAAAGAAGTGATAGACGGTAGAATTTCCTGCGGGGAAAAAATACCGTCTACTCGTTTTTTGGCTGAGTATCTGCAGGTGAGCCGGAGTACGGTAGAGTTGGCGTATGAGCAGTTGGTATCCGAAGGGTATCTGGAGGCAAAACCCTATCGGGGATATTTTGCCTGTGATGTAAGCGAACTGTATGATTTGGAAATCGTACCGGAAGAGGAAGTGAAAAAAGCAAAAAGAGAGCAGACAGAAATCAAGATTGATTTTTCGCCGAATGAGATAGATATTGAAGGATTCTCCCTAAGTGCGTGGAAAAAGGTAAACAAAAATACTCTTTCAGAAGACAGTCTGGAGCTGTTTCGGGCGGGCGAAGGCTTGGGCGAGCTTGCGTTCAGAGAGGCAATCTGCGACTATCTTTATCAGTCAAGGGGAGTTTTATGTACCCCGGAGCGCGTAATTGTCGGAGCGGGAAACGAGTATTTGTTAATGCTGCTGTCGCAGATATTAGGTGAGAAAAAAAGGGTGGCAATGGAGACACCTACTTATCTGCAGGCATACCAGACTTTTGGAAATCTCGGATATGAGGTGTGTGGAGTGCCGCTGGATAAACAGGGTATGGACATCAAAATCCTTTCCGAACAAAATGCCGATGTCGCCTATGTGATGCCGTCACATCAATTTCCGATGGGTATGGTGATGCCGCTCAAACGAAGGGCAGAGCTGTTAAACTGGGCGGCACAAAATGAGAGTTATATCATAGAAGATGACCACGACAGTGAATTTCGTTACAAAGGAAAACCGATTCCGTCTTTGCAGGGAAAAGATAAGCATGACCGGGTAATCTATATGGGAACATTTTCAAAAAGCATTGCTCCCGCACTTCGTGTCAGCTATCTGGTGCTGCCAAAACATCTGGTTCCGGTTTACCTTGAAAAATGCTCTTTTTATGCGTCCACAGTGCCGCGTACGCAGCAGATCGCGATTGCCGCTTTTATGAGAGAGGGACATTTCCAGCGTCATTTGAACCGAATGCGGAGCATTTATCGAAAAAAGCACGATTTTTTGATTGAGGAATTGAAAAAAAGAAGCTGGGTGAGAAAAGTGTCCGGTGATAATGCGGGAATGCATGTGCTGGTGGAAGTGGATTCAAGATTTACAGATAAAGAACTCGCAACACTTGCGGCAGGCGTCGGAATCAAAATATATCCGCTGTCAGAGTATGATATTGTAAAAATGCCAAAGCGGGAGTTCCCGGTATTGCTGCTTGGTTATGGGGGATTATCGGAAGTGCAGATAAGAAACGGTTTACAAACCTTGGATAAAATCGTTGCATTCTTTTAACGAGTGCAGGATTTTATCCGAGATTTTTTATTAGGAGAGGAAAGAAAGCGGATTACTTCATTCCTCTGTATTTTTCCTCACAGTACTTGCAACGGTAAATTGCTTTGTCTTTATCGGTTAAAAGGAAAATCTGATCTAATTCCTGTTCAATGGAAGTGATACATCTTGGATTTTTGCATTTGATGACATTTTTAATCTGTTTCGGAAGATGAAGGGTGCGTTTTTCAACAATCTTATCTCCCTGAATAATATTTACGGTAATATTGTGATCGATAAATCCAAGAATATCCAGATCTAAGGCGTCGAT
>CAKRJK010000294.1 GCA_934351705.1 uncultured Lachnospiraceae bacterium | reverse complement strand
CTGGCAAAGGGAACGGGCGTGGCAATCCTCATAGTCGGTCATGTGACAAAAGAAGGCGTAGTGGCAGGACCGAGAGTGTTAGAGCATATGGTGGATACGGTACTGTATTTTGAAGGCGACCGTTATGCGTCGTACCGTATTTTGCGTGGAGTCAAAAACCGTTTCGGTTCCACAAACGAAATCGGCGTTTTTGAAATGCGTGACACCGGATTGCAGGAAGTTTTAAATCCGTCCGAATATATGTTGAGCGGAAAGCCAAAAGGAGCGTCCGGTTCCATCGTGGCGTGTTCGATGGAGGGAAGCCGTCCGATTTTAGTCGAGATTCAGGCACTTGTCTGCCACAGCAATTTCGGAATCCCGAGGAGAACGGCGGACGGTGCGGACACGAACCGCCTCAATCTGTTGATGGCAGTATTAGAAAAAAGGCTGGGCTTACAAATGTCAAACTGTGATGCGTATGTCAATATTGCGGGCGGCATTCGGATGAAAGAGCCTGCGATTGATTTGGGAATCGTGATGGCACTCATCTCCAGTTACAAAGACAAAGCAATACCGGAAGAAATGATCTGCTTTGGTGAAGTGGGATTAAGCGGTGAAGTGCGGGCGGTTAATATGGTACAACAGCGTGTGTCAGAGGCAAAAAAGCTGGGATTTTCCGTCTGCGTACTGCCTAAGGTTTCCCTAAAAGAAATCAAAGACACAGACGGAATCACACTGCTTGGCGTGGAAAATGTCAAAGAAGCCATGCAGATTGTCATGCGATAAGAAATGACCGATACGCACACTACAACACAAAAATAAAACAATAAAGCATGGAGAAAAAATTATGGAACAACAGGAAATTTTACAAAAAGTAGACCATACATTATTAGAACAGACAGCAACGTGGAGCCGGATCAAAGAGATCTGCGATGATGCAATGCACTATCATACAGCCTCCGTCTGCATTCCGCCTTCTTTTGTGAAAAAAGCAAAAGAGTACACCGACGGACGTATGGCGATTTGTACGGTTATCGGTTTTCCGAATGGTTATAATACTACAGAGGTAAAAAAAGCCGAAACAAAAGACGCAATCGCCAACGGTGCCGATGAAATTGACATGGTCATCAATTTAGGATGGGTAAAAGAGGGAGCGTTTGATAAAGTCGAGCAGGAAATCCGCGAACTCAAAGAAATCTGTGGAGACAAAATCTTAAAAGTGATCATCGAAACATGTCTTTTAGATGAGACAGAAAAGAAAACGATGTGCGAGGTCGTGACAAATGCCGGAGCAGACTTCATCAAGACCTCTACGGGATTTTCCACAGGAGGAGCAACACTTGAGGATATTGAGCTTTTTGCAAAGTATGTCGGCAAAAATGTCAAAATCAAAGCAGCCGGCGGAATTGCATCCTTTGAGGACGCACAAAAACTGACGGAGGCGGGAGCTTCAAGGCTCGGAACCAGCCGCCTTATCAAAATCATGAAAAATCAATAGGAAAATTTTATGAAAAAAGTAACAGCATTCATTCTGTTACTAATGACAAATACAGTGCTTCTTGCTGCCTGCGGCAATGAGAAGACTTTACAGGATACGAAAAAAACGGACCGGGACACAAAGACGAACGCGGTCTATGAGATTGCGTTGCTTGCGGAGCAGGGAACGAACAGAGAAGAATTGATTTACCGGAATATCCGGGAAGAAATCGCTGCGTATGCGGACAAGACAGGGATCAGCTATCGGTATTACTGGGCAAAAGACGATTCAAAAGAGGCAGAGCGGGAAACAGTAGAAACAGCAATCAAAAGGGGCGGCAAGATCATAGTGTGTACGGGAAGTACTTATGAGGAAGCCGTCTGTTTTTGGCAGAACGCATATCCGAAAGTGGAATTTTTGCTTGTAGACGGTCAGCCTCACAGCGAAAGAGGAATTTATCAGATGGCAGATAATGTACACTGTATTCTGTATAAAGAATATCAACCGGTGTCTGCGTGGGAGGATAACGCGTCAGCCTCGCAGGAAAAAGAATATGCAAAGATTAAAGAGCAGGCGAGTTTTACAGTAGAAGCGGTAGATGAGTGGTATAACAATGGGGGAAAATGGAAAAGTGAGCGTGCGGGGAAGGTGCTTGTTAAGGAAGTGTGGGCGGCTTATTGATATGAGGGGTGGCTGCGGCGGTGCGATTTGATTGTGATCAAACTTTTTAGTATTTCTATAAAATCAGACAAACAAATAAGGGCAACACCTATTTTTCAAAACTCGCAAGCTCAGACATTGAAAAATAGGTGTTTTATTTGTTTGCCTGATTTCAAGAAATACACAAAAGTTTTCAAAACAATCAAATCGCACCGCCGCAGCCAAGTAAAATAC